>JAJRTD010000098.1 GCA_024278435.1 Gammaproteobacteria bacterium
TAAAAATAATCAAGGAAACCCTCGGTATGGTCGGTCAGCTGGCGATAACTGGCTTCACCGTATTTCATGATTTCACGCATGATGGCCATGTTTTCTTCGGTGGCAGTGGAGACGGCTGGCATGATCTGGTATCGGCTGGCCAGCATTAAACCGGTAACCCCCAGTGTCAGTTCGTATACCGCGGTTTCCGGGTTGCTGTATTTATTGGACAGCACTTCACCCTGCTCAGTGAACTTGATCTGGCCGTGCACCGTGCCTTCCGGCTGTGACAGGATGGACTCGTGAGTCGGGCCGCCGCCGCGACCGATGGTGCCGCCGCGACCGTGGAACAGGCGGCAGTTAATCTGGTGCGAGTCGGCCAGGTTCATGACTTTCTGCTGAGCCTCGAACAGCTGCCAGGAGGAGGCCAGGATGCCGCCGTCTTTACAGGAGTCGGAATAACCCAGCATGACTTCCTGCAGGTTGCCGGAGGCTTTTAACAGGGTCTTGTAGGTTTCATCATCAAACAATTTCGCCAGCACGGTTTCGATGTGGCTGAGGTCTTCGATGGTTTCGAACAGCGGCGAAATGCGTATTTTGCAGAACGGTTTATCATCAACCCTGCCGGTGAGACCAACCAGCGTTGCCAGCAGCATGACTTCCAGTATATGGCTGGTCTGGTGAGTCATGGAAATAACATATTCACCAAAGGCTCGCGGACTTATCTCATCGTTCATTCTTTCAATGACTTCAAAAACCTCCAGGGTTTCCATATTGGCGTCATTGAGCTGTGTGCGGTCAAATTCAATTCCGTTACACTGGTCTTTGATCAGCCCGGACAGCAGCTTGATGCGGGCATCTTCATCCAGCTCGCTGTAATTGCCGGCGGTATTGCTCAGTTGCAGGATTTGCGCCACCGCTTCGCTGTGGCGTGTCGATTCCTGACGTACGTCGAGGTGCATCAGATAAAAACCGAATGATTCAACCAGGCGGATCAGGTCATTAATGGCAAGATCGGCAATTTTCTGGTCACCGTGGCTGTGCAGCGAGTCACGAATCAGCAGCAGGTCGTTTAAAAAGGCATCTTCGGATTTATAGGCGTGGACATAACGACTGACATCGGCCGTGTTATCAGCAATCAGGGCACGGGTTTTATCCAGGTTCTGCTGGATGCGGAAGCGCATATAGGCGATTTTTCGCTGATAGGGCGAGTGCGTGTATGACAGCGGGTTAATGGCAAAAACCTCAAAACGCAGGTTTTCATCCCGGTTCAGGCTTTCTGTGAATTCAGGGCTGGGCGTGCAGAACTGGTCGGAGTGGGTCAGGTGCTTGAATGAAACATTCAGGCGCCGCACGTATTCCTGCAATGTGGTTCTGGACTGCAGGCGCAAGGCAAGTTCCGTGGTTTGCGGGGTAACATTGGGGTTGCCGTCGCGGTCGCCTCCGATCCATGAACCGAACTTGAGGAAGCTGGGCACGGTAATCTGTGCGCTGGGGTAACGGTTGCGGATGCGTTCCTCAAGGTTGCGATAGACCACGGGAACTGCATCAAACAGGCTTTCCTTGAAATAGTAAATGCCGTTTTTAATCTCGTCGCGAACCTGCGGACGATTTTCGCGAACCTCGTTGGTGCGCCATAAAATATGTATCTGGGTTTCCAGCTCATCAATAACCGCCTGCCGCTGGGCCTTGCCGAGGCGGGTGTCACTGAGTTTTTCATTAGTCAGGAAAATGCGGCGCAGGGCGTACAGGATGCTGCGGCGCTTGGCTTCTGTCGGATGAGCGGTAATGACCGGGATATAGGCCAGCCGGTCGAGCAGGGTCTGCAGGCGTTCCGCAGACATGCCCATGTCGATAAAATCACTTAATGCTGAGTCAAAAGAACCGACCCACAGTTCACCACCCTGGCGTATCTGGCGGCGGCGCAGTTGCAACTGGGAGGCTTCCTCGGCGACATTGACCAGGCTGAAATAGGTGCTGAAAGCACGCACCACCTGGGTCAGGGTCTCTTCGTCCAGTGATTCGATCAACGCCATTAAACGCTCACGTTTGTGGCTGTCGTCTTTTTTATGCAGCTCAATAAAGCCGACGCGCAGTTTTTCGACGGCGTCATAAACTTTAGCGCCCTCATTGGAAAGCAGGATATTGCCCAGCAGGTTGCCGAACAGTTTGACCCGGGAACGCAGTTGCTTGTCAGTGCTTGCTGTGTTCAGCAGGCCCGCCGGTTTATGAGTCTGCTCGCCGTTATTCTGGCTGCCCGATGCTGGTTCAGTGGTATTGTTCATAAGCGCTATAATAAATTGCGATTGTGCGATTGCGAAAAGCGGATAATTATAACGTATTTAAGGGTTTACTGATACGTGGAGTTTGCAGGGTTATTAAGCTGCCAGCTGTCTCGTCAACAGTGGTGGAATTCCGTACAATAAACCACTGCACGGATAGTGCGTGCTCACTGGTGAAACGCTGGTTTTAGGCTAGTCTTATACAATTAAAACAATAAAAATATCATTAATATGCAGAAATTAACGCAACTGGCTTCATGGAAAGCGCTTGAAGCGCATTTTGAGCAGGTAAAAGATGTTCATATGCGCGACCTGTTTGCGCAGGACAATAACCGCTTTAAGAAATTCAGTGCGCAAATGGACGATATTCTGCTGGATTTTTCCAAAAACCGCATCACCGACGAGACTTTCAGGCTGCTGTGTGACCTGGCAAGGGAAGTAGATGTAGAGGGCTGGCGTGACCAGATGTTCGCCGGTGAGCCGATCAATGTTTCCGAATTCCGTCCGGTTCTGCATACCGCACTGAGAAACCGCAGCAATACCCCGGTTTATGTCGATGGCGAAAATGTGATGCCCAAAATCAACCGGGTGCTGGCGCAGATGCGCTATTTTACCGAGCGTGTCCGCGGAGGCCACTTGCGCGGCTACAGCGGCCAGCTGATTACCGATATTGTGAATATCGGTATCGGTGGTTCCGACCTCGGTCCGCATGTGGTCTGTGACTCGATGAAACCCTATGCCCAGCGGGGCATGAATGTGCATTTTGTGTCCAATGTCGATCCCACGCATCTGACCGAGATCCTCAAGTTTGTGAAGCCGGAATCAACGCTGTTTATTGTTTCCTCAAAAACCTTTACCACCCAGGAAACCATGTTAAATGCGCAGAGTGCACGCTCCTGGTTTGTGGAATTGACCGCGAATGAAAAAGCGGTGGCGCGGCATTTCGTGGCGGTGACTACCAACAAAAAAGCCGCCACTGAATTCGGTATCCTGGAAGAGAATATGTTTGAATTCTGGGACTGGGTTGGCGGGCGTTACTCCTTGTGGTCGGCTATCGGCCTGCCGATTGCGTTGTACCTGGGCATGGACCGTTTCGAGGAGTTTCTTGATGGCGCCTATGCCATGGATATGCACTTTCGCTCGGCACCGCTGGAGAAAAACATCCCGGTGGTCCTGGCATTGCTGGGTATCTGGTATAACAACTTCTTCGATGCGCAAAGCCACGGCATTATGGCCTACAACCAGTATCTTCGCCGGCTACCGGCCTACTTGCAGCAGCTGGATATGGAGAGCAACGGTAAAACCATTAACCGTGAAGGCGAACGCGTGGATTACCTCACCGGCCCGATAATCTGGGGCGAGACCGGCAGCAACTGCCAGCATGCCTTCTTCCAGTTAATGCACCAGGGAACCAAGCCGGTGCCTTCCGACTTTCTGATCCCGGCGCGCAGCAAAAACCCGCTGGGTGAGCAGCATTGCGTGCTGCTGGCAAATTACTTTGCACAAACCCGCGCTCTGATGAAAGGAAAAACCGAGGAGGAAGCCCGTGCTGAACTCGAAGCTCTGGGCAGTTCGCCAGAGGTTATAGAGGATGTGCTGCCGCACAAGATTTTCGAAGGCAATAAACCGACAAACTCCATCCTGTTTGAGAACCTGGAGCCACGAACCCTGGGTGCGCTGCTGGCCATGTACGAGCATAAGGTGTTTGTCCAGGGCGTGATCTGGAACATTAACTCGTTTGATCAGTGGGGCGTGGAATACGGTAAACAGCTGGCCAGTGATATACAGCAGGAACTGGCCAGCCGGCACGAAATTTCCCGTTATGATGATTCAACCAATAACCTGATTAACTACTGCATGATGCTGAAATTTTCTGATTAGAAAATTTCAAATGAAAAACGAAAAATGAAAAGTGAAAAATGTTTTTCACCTTCGGTGAGTTTTTGAAAGCACACACGCCGTAGGCGTGTAACCATTTTTCACTTTTCATTTTTCACTTTTCATTGCGCGCCTCTGGCGCGCCATCGCCCATTCGATATGCTCCACTAACATATCATCGCCAGTCCATTCCTCTCTCTTCTGAACCAGCGCGCCAGTAATGGCGGGCGATGGCGGCGCATTGCCCAGCGCCACCGATATATTTCTTAACCAGCGCCGGTAACCGATGCGGCGGATGGCTGAGCCTTCGGTATTTTTCAGAAAAGTGGCTTCATCCCACTGCAACAGTTCCGTCAGTGCCGGCGCGTCCAGCGGGTGGCGGGCGAAAAAGTCCTGCTCGGATGTTGGTTGGGAA
>JAJRTD010000099.1 GCA_024278435.1 Gammaproteobacteria bacterium
CATCTGCCTGCGGGCAAAGTCAAGGGATGCGATAATCTGGTAATTCGGCGACGTTGATGTATGGGTGCGGTAGGCCTCGTAAAAGTCATCCTCGGCAAAAGCCACATCATGGGTGTGCAGCATGGAGGCCTGGCGAAAGGCTGTTAATGTCTTGTGGATGGACTGTGTTGCATACACCCTGACTTTATACACATCGGGATCCGGGTATAAATCATTATTCAGGATAAACTCATCATCCAGTTCGGCCGTAGTTTGCCACTGACGGTATATTTCCCGGTATTGTTCATCATCCTGCATCAGGGTTAAGGCATTCGCCGCGCTCATTGCCGTTTTACCCTGGTAGAGCGGGTTGAAGTAACCGAATGAGAACCACGCCTCGTCCCAGTGAAAAATAATATCCGGCTTTATCGCAAGCACATCCATCATATAGCGCTTGACATCATAGATGACGCCGTCGAATGTTGAATTCGTCAGGGTAATCTGCTTTACCCGGTGCAGCTGGCCCTGCTTTTTAAGGTCAAGCAGCACCTGCTTGATTCTTTTCAGCGTTACACAACCGTATAGATCGTACTGGTTTAACGGGTAGGTTTCCAGAAATACCGGTGTCGCGCCTGAAAGCAGAATTGAATAGGGAATGGATTTATGACAGTCAGATGAAACCAGTACAATATCATCCGGGTGCAGGTTGGCCTGCATAACGATCTTGTTTGCTGTGGTTGTTCCATTGGTAACAAAATAGGTTTTTTTCGACTGAAACAACTGTGAAGCTTTACTCTGCGCCTGTGAAATAGAACCTTTGGGATCCATGATTGAATCCATGCCGCCCAGCGTTGACGAGGTCTCTGCCGAGAATATCCCCTCACCATAAAAATCCGCGATATCCCTGATCCAGTGTGATGACTGTATCGACTGCCCCTGTGAAATAGGCAGCGCATGAAATGAACCTTTGGGGCGCTTGGCATACGAGCGCAGGGCATCAAAAAACGGTGTTGAATAACGCTGCTCTATGCCGCTTAGAACCAGCGCATGGATATCAGCAAACAGGCTGGTGCTTTGCGCATAGATAATACGGTTAAATTCATTCTGCTGCTGCTCTGATGCAAAACCTTCGCTCATATAGTAATGATCTATCTCCGGCCGCAAATGAGCGATATGTTTTTTCAGTGCGATGGTCTGGTTTTCAGTATCCGCCGATACACCATGAAAGAAGGGCTGGAAACAAGCCTCAAAACCGAACGGCTGCTGCTTGTGCACGCTTAAATTATCCAGGTATATACAGGCCTGTATATCCGGATTTGACAGTATGGCAATGACCGCATCATGGTAATTATCAACAAACAGTACGTCGTACAGAAAATCATCGTTTGATGTTTTAAAATTCGCCAGTGAATTGCGATACAACAGTTCGTATTCAGCCGGGTCCGGATGAATGATTAAAACCTCGAAATACGGCTTCAGGTTTTTTTTCTTTTCATGCCGGGTGTAATGCGAGGACAGCAGCTTACTTTGCGGCTTGTCCAGGTTGTTCAGGTTGGTATAGAACGGGATAAACTCCTGGGCACGATATGTTTTATGTTCCAGAGATTCAAACAGGTTCCTGCACAACAGATGAAAGGCCTCGGCATTTCCGCAATCCAGGTACAGCCTTAACTGGTACAGGGTTTCCATTCCGGGATATGCCCAGTAGGATTCGACCTGGAAGACATCCGCGAATCGCGCCTTGACGCTTTCAAGACCTTGCTGTTCAACGCCACTGCAGATATTTCGCCACAGCTCAAGGCGATAGCTTTTCAGGTCAAATGAGAGATCTAACGGGTCCATTGATACTATTTTTCCAGGGCAAGAAGGACCGACCGGGCATCAACATTTTCCGGATCAAGGATCAATACTTCCTGCATGATGGCAATGGCCCGTGGTATATCATTCTGCTTATATTTGAGCAGGCCCAGTTCCGTCAGGTACAGTACATCACTTGGGTAGCGGGTCAGCATTTTGATCATAATCTTCTCTGCCAACTCCAGCTGCCCCGTCTGGCGCAGGACATAGGCCAGCCTCAGGTTGCCATAATAATTATAGAAATCGATGCTCAGAACCTGGTAACCAATCTTGCTGGCCTCATCATAACTCTGGGCCTGCAGGTAGACATACATCAGGCCAAGCTTTGGTGTCAGCGCATCCGGCAATGCCGATATCGCCTGCTTGTAATGGCTTTCTGCGTTTTTGTACTGGGCGTTTAAACGGTATAGATAGCCAAGGCGGTTGTTAACCCCGTAAGCCTTGCTGTATTCCTTATATACCAGCTGTAGCGCCTTTATCGCATCCTGGTAGTTGCCGGACTTCTCGTAGTTATAGGACTTGTAATAAGCCTGCGAGATCTGTTCGGTAGACAGCTCTTTGGCAAAACAGGAACCGGCAGAAAAAAACACTGCCAGGGAAAAAATTATATACGTGTATTTATTCAATGCAGAAACCAGCCCTAGTTTATCCTTTGTTTTAATTTGTAATCACCCGCCTGAATCTCCTTAAACCGGGCAACCGGATCGAGCTGAATACGGGTTTCAAGTTCAATGCCGAAAAATTTGTTGCTTATCTTCCCTTTGACAGTGGTTTCATCAAGGTAGCAATAGTCAGCATGCGTGCTGACCCAGTTATTATAGAATGAATTTAAAAATCCTGCCGTGTTTGCCTGCCAATTATTCAATATCAGTGCATTATTGATCGTATCCTGCCATCGTAACTGCGACGCATAGGATAAAGGCAGCGTTGATAGCGCAAGGAACAGTGTTTTCAGGTACGGATCGTTCCCCTCGCAGCCATAAAAATAGAAATTGCCATACTGCTTGCCAAAATACAGCTTGCCCTTTTTAGTCTCAAAATAGTAACAGGACAGGTCTGACATTTTTACCCGTATGGAAAGTGTGTCAATTTTTTCATCCTTCAGATAAACATCAAACAGCAGCTCTTCATCGAGCACAAAATTGGTCACCTGGTCGTAATACAGGTCGAACTGGCAATGTCTTACATGGCTATGCACCTGCGGCAGACCCGATACATGAAACAGGTTTGACTGTTCGTAGTTTACAAAGACAAACGGCAGGGTGGCCGCCGCCGGCGAATAGTCGACCTGTACCTGTATATGGATATGTGGTTGTGGCGAGTTCCCGGAGTTTCCACACAGGCCGAGTACGGTGCCGACATCGACCCACTGCCCTTCCACCACATATATTGAGTTACAGGAAAAGTGCGCCAGTTTGACGATGTAACCACGGGAGTCTTCAATAACAATTTCATTGCCCCAGTTATTTACAATATCAACAGAACCCACGGGGTTATCCGGAAATAAATGTATCACCTTAACCACCCGTCCGCGAACCGGTGACAGCACCTCCTGACCGAAACAATAATAATCGCTGAGCTGCTTGCCTTCATTTAAATAGGTTTTTGATTCCGAGTCACAGATAACAAAATCATAGGCATATTGATAGATCCCTTTATGCGTCCA
The DNA here is from genome assembly GCA_024278435.1 of Gammaproteobacteria bacterium. Classification (GTDB taxonomy): domain Bacteria; phylum Pseudomonadota; class Gammaproteobacteria; order SZUA-229; family SZUA-229. The sequence goes on from JAJRTD010000099.1 coordinate 3,503, forward strand.
GTCGCCGTCAAATCCCTGCCAGCTGTACCAGCGGCCTTTAAAGGGCAGCGACAGGGCTGTCGGGTTTTCTACAAAACGGTCTTTTGTTGACAGGTAATGTTCCAGGTTCTGCTCCGGCGTTCCCTTGAATACCTGGGTGCGTAAAGGAAACTGCAGCAGGTTAAGCGCATAGATAAAGCTCAGGGTGACAATGGTAAATGGCAGGGTAAAAATAGGCAGCCCGTATTGCGACCAGAAGACATGGCCGGCGCTGGCAATCAGAGTGGCAAATGCCACGCCCAGAAAAGCCAGGGCATAACTTTTCAGCGAAGGGATATTAAAGATCCCGCCGATGGCCATGGCAATAAGGATATAGTTGAAGCCGCTGACATCCTGCGATGCCGATTCGATGGACCCGGTAAATGAGCCGTACAGGGCTATTCCCAGCATAAAGCCGGTGAATGACAATACGAACAGGATACGTGAACTCAGCAGCAACAACACGGAAATCAGCAGGCCGGTGACCTCGTTAGGCATAAAAATAATAGCGCCCAGTGACTTCAAATAGCCGCTAAGCCAGAAGGGAAAAACATCCAGGTTCAATGTTAAAGAAGGTGCATACAGGCCGGCAACATAAAGGTTGGTAAAACTCGCTGCAGACAGGTAAACCAGTATGCTGACAATAATAAACGGTACACTGAGAATCTGCAGGCCGAACAGCTGGTAAAAAACCTGCGCCGTAACAATGGTAATAATCATGGTAAGACTGCCGGCAATGATAATCATCAACAGGCTCAAGGGTGAGATCTCAAACATATAACCGATTGCCAGCCCAACCAGCAACGCATTATAGGTAAAGTATCCCGTGCGTAGAAAAGTCGTCTGGTACCCCAGCAGCCTGGCCACAGAATAAGCCGACATGATGGAAAGAATGCCTGACACCCCGGCATTATAGTTAATCAGGGTTATGCTCAGGATGATTAACCCGGAAACCACACCCTTGATAAAAAATATATCTGAATAGCTGTTAAACAGGGAGTGAAAAAGATTTTTTACATCTTCAGTGTATAGCATTAAAGAATCCGTGATAATGTGACTGTATGGCAGAGCATAGCAATTATTGCATGGCCAGTCTGTGACCGAGTATACGCTCTCGGTAATCCGGCAGGCAATTTAACTCAGCATCTGTTTTTGCCGGCGGTTGGCAATGCCGCTGCGTTTTATTCCAGGTGTTTTACCGAGCAGCTGGCCGAAAGTCGACTTTTCGTTGCTGCGGCTGTAATCCAGCGACAGCATGTCAAACAGTACCTGTTCATCAATATCCTGACGCCTGGACAACGCCTCATACAAAAGAACGAACTGGCGTTTCAGGGAAATCTTCCAGGTGCTGCCCGTTGTTTGGTACAGGCCATCACTTAATTGCAGAAAGTTATCAAAGGCCGCATCTGCAACGATCAGCGGCATGGTGCATTTAAAGCGGCCGGAATTGGCAAACATGTCCCAGTAGCGGGCAAAGCGGTTAATACGCTGCATGGTTGTAAAGTCGATGGTTTTCGTGCTGAGTATATTGTAGGGAGGCTCGGGGTTGTAACGCAACCGGTAGTCGCGGTTATGGCGGTTTAGCGGCGCACCACGCAGGCGTTTTAATATACCCAGCTGTATCTCGTGAGGACGCAGGCTCAGCAGGCGGTCAAAACTCCCGGCAAAGTTTTCCAGGGTGTCACCCGGCAGGCCGAAAATCAAATCGGCATGAATATAGGCATGGGTCTGCTCTCTTAACCAGCGCAGGTTTTCACAGCTTTTTGTATTGTTCTGCTTGCGGCTGATCAGCTTCTGGATTTTTTCATCAAAGGTCTGTACGCCGATTTCGAACTGCAGCGCATGTTCAGGAAACCTGCTGATGACAGCTTTTAGTTTTTCCGGGAGGTTGTCCGGAACCACCTCGAAATGCAGGTACAGATCATCGGTCATGCGTTCAAGAAAAAACTCGAGAATGGCAACACTGCTGCTGACTTTTAAATTAAAGGTACGGTCAATAAACTTGAAGTTACGCGCACCGCGCTGATAGAGACTGTCCATTTCCTCAAGAAACACACCGAGCTCAAACGGTTTTGCGGTCCTGTCCAGTGACGACAGGCAGAACTCGCATTTAAAGGGACAACCACGCGATGCTTCCACATAGATCAGCCGGTTTTTAATGTCCTCATCGGTGTAATACCGGTAAGGCATCTGTATCTGCTCCAGTGGCAACTCGTCACTTTGAATCAGCCGTTCAAGCGGCTTATTGCCTGACAGCAGCAGCCGGCATAAATCAGCAAAGCTTTTTTCCGCCGCGCCCATAACTATATAATCAGCCGCATCCGCTACCGCCGGCTGATCTGCCGCAAAGCTGACCTCGGGCCCGCCCAGTACAATAATAATTTCCGGGGCAATCTGCTTCAAAACCGCAACGGTTTGAGTCACCTCGGTCACATTCCAGATATAAACCCCGAAGCCAATGATAACGGGATTATGGGCCAGCAACTTTTCGGCGATATCAAGCGGCCGCTGGTGAATGGTAAATTCCTCGATGCAGGCGGACGGCTGCAAATCGCCCAGGTTTGCATAAAGATAACGCAGGCCAAACGCGGCATGCATATAGCGCGAGTTCAATGCGGTCAATACTATCGGGTTGTTTGCGGGCGTCTCCATGACGACACATTATAGCAGTGTCACCTGC
>JAJRTD010000100.1 GCA_024278435.1 Gammaproteobacteria bacterium
GCAGCGGGAAAAGAGACTGTTTCAGACATAAATTGACCTATCAAATATGACTTTGATTATAAGGTTAAAAGCCAGCGGGTGAAAGATTATTTATAGTGGATTTTTTTTACCACAGAGGGTCGCGCCTGTGTTTTAAACCATCCATACCAGAAAAAACTCTCTGCAGCTCAAAAACAAAAAAGGCCTGCAAATCTGCAGGCCTTTTTGAACAAACACTTACTGCGAGTTATTCGCTTTCTTCACCGATAATGGTGATTTTGGCAACCGCGTCAACATTGCTGTGCAGGTGCAGGGTGATTTCATATTCACCGGCCTGGCGAATCGGCCCTTCCGGCAGACGCACTTCACGTTTTTCTACCGCAACACCAGCTTCAGTGATTGCACCGGCAATGTCGATATTACCGATTGAACCGAACAGCTTGCCCTCTGTACCAGACTTGGCAGTAATACTGATTGCCAGTGCTTCAATCTGCTCACAGCGTTTTTCAGCATCAGCCCGCGCTTCAGCCGCTATTTTTTCCAGTTCGGCGCGACGTGTTTCAATCTCGGCCTTGTTTTCGTCAGTAGCAACTTTTGCCTTGCCCTGAGGCAACAGGTAGTTACGGGCAAAGCCGGCTTTTACATTAACCAGATCACCGATATCGCCAAGACGATCAATTTTTTCAAATAAGATGACTTCCATCTTTCTAACCTCAGTTTGTTAATCTTGTATAAATTCTTTTTAAATAATCTTTGTGCACCGGCTGTTTATGTTGCCCCGCCTGCACGGTTTCGTATATCCAGCCAGGGATCAGCCAGGCTGGCCACGATCAGCAATAACAGCACCTGCGGTATAAAGAACATGATTACATAAATTACAAATAACCATGCGCCATTCAGCTGCCGCCTGTTTATTACTGCATGCAGCAGCGACAGGGCCTGTATGCTGTATAAAACAGACACGATTGTTACCAGTGCCAGCACAAACATACTGCTTGTTGTCATTGCCATAACCATAAGTACAATGGCAACCAGTGCTGATACCTTACCCAGGTTCAGGCTCTGAAACTCCCTGGCAAAGCCGCCCGGATTATAAAAAACCGCCTGCCACCAGCGCCCCAGAAACAGGCTGAGCATGGTGCCAAACAGAATACTGCCGACAAACAGGCCCGGTAGAAAAGCAATTATCCAGTCTTCTGTCTGCTGTAATTCTGCCAGCGTAAAATCATCCGATTGCTCCGCCAGCTGCACAATCATCTGGTCCAGTGGTTCGCGCCAGTACTCGCCGATATCGGGGTACAGGGTATAGACCATTGCTGTCACCAGCATTGCCGCCACCGTCAGTATCTGCAGGCTGTAAGCCAGCGATACCGTCTGCCGCAGGATGACTGCCGCCAGCCAGGCCGGCAACCAGACAATCAGTACAAAAACCATTGCCACCTGCGGCGCAGCAAAGATCAGGTACGAAAATACAGCTGCTCCCGCCAGTGACCACACCGTGGTGATTAAACCGCGCTGCATGCCCTGTACCAGAGTAACCAGCACAATGGCTGCCGCGCTAATCCATGCTGCCGGCGGTATAATCACCCCCAGTATAGCCATTGAGGCCGCAACCAGTGCTGCCTGGGCATGCCCCTTTAATATAAATCTTGCCAGAAACAACACTTACTTCACCCTTTTCATACAGTCTTGAGCAACAGTGTTAATCCCTGTTTTACAGGCAATTTACAGTCTATGTCCGGGCCTATTTATGACTATCGGTGTAAGGCATAAGGGCCAGGTAACGGGCAACCTTGATGGCCTTGGTCAGCTTGCGCTGGTATTTTGCCTTGGTACCGGTAATACGTGCCGGTACAATTTTGCCGCTTTCAGAGACAAAGGATTTCAGCAGTTCGATGTCCTTGTAATCAACTTCGGTGATACCTTCTGCAGTGAAACGACAATAACGTTTACGTCTAAAATGAGCTCCCATTACAATCTCTCCTATTCTGCAGGTACTGCGTCAGCAGCATCAGGTTTATCTTCAGTGGCTTCCGCTTTACTGGCAGCTTTAGCCGCTTCGCGAGCAGCATTCGCTGCTTTTTCGATGGCTGCTTTTTTATCAGCCGCATCGGATTCGCTTTTCTCTTTCGCCAGTACAGACATTTCTGTAACCGCGTCATCACGTTTGATGATCAGGTTGCGGATAACTGCATCGTTAAAACGGAAAGCGGTTTCAATTTCATCACGCACGTCTTCACCGCACTCAACGTTCATCAGAACATAGTGGGCCTTGTGAATTTTATTAATCGGGTAAGCTAACTGGCGACGTCCCCAGTCTTCCAGACGGTGTACTTTTCCGCCGCTTGATTCAACGGTTGACTTGTAACGTTCAATCATTGCTGGCACCTGTTCACTTTGATCAGGATGCACCAGAAATACGATTTCGTAGTGACGCATAACATTCCTCTCGGTTAAAGCCCCCCATCGCAACGGCCAAAAGCAGCGGTTTTCGTGGTGGAGCAAGGGATAAATCTAATTGTAGGGCGCGGATTATAAACTTAAGCTGCGCTTAAGTCTATAATCAATGAAAAGTGAAAAATGAAAAGTAAAAAACGGATAAACATTAAAGCGCGGAGTATTGGTTAAGTTTTTGCTTTTAAAGGTATTTTTCACTTTTCATTTTTCACTTTTCATTGCGTCGCTCTACGAGCGACGCCAGATGGTTTTGCCATCCTTGTCCTCAAGCACAATCCCCATGGCATCGAGCTCATCGCGGATGCGGTCGGCCTCGGCCCAGTTTTTGTCAGCCCGGGCCTGGTTTCTGGCGGCTATCAGAGCATCAATATCGGCGGCATCGTCGCCATCGCCGGCACCGGTCTGCAGGAATACTTCGGGATCGGCTTCCAGCAGGCCGAGGACATTGGCCAGTTTTTTAAGCACCGCGGCTTTACCCAGGGCGGTTGATTCATCGCTTTCGCGCAGGCGGTTGACCTGGTTGGCAAGATCAAACAGCACGGCAATGGCTTCCGGGGTATTAAAATCATCGTCCATCGCCTGCTGGAATTTTTCTATCGCCGGGTCTGACTCATCACGGGATTCGGGCAGTTCAAGGCCGCGCAGGGTATTGTATAAACGCGACAGGGCGGTTCGGGCATTATCCAGCAACTGGTCGGAATAGTTCAGCGGGCTGCGGTACTGGCTGGCAAGGACGAAGTAGCGGATCTCCTCCCCCTTATACAGCTTGAGGATTTCACGCACGGTAAAGAAATTGTTTAACGACTTGGACATCTTCTCGTCGTTGATGCGCACGAAGCCGTTATGCATCCACAGGTTGACGAAGGTTTCGCCGGTGGCACCTTCGGATTGTGCGATTTCGTTTTCATGGTGCGGAAACTGCAAGTCCTGGCCGCCACCATGAATATCAAAGTGATTGCCCAGGCAGCAGGTCGACATTGCCGAGCACTCAATGTGCCAGCCGGGCCGTCCCTTGCCCCAGGGGGAATCCCAGGAAGGCTCATCCGGTTTTGCCGCTTTCCATAATACAAAGTCCAGCGGATCGTCCTTGTTTTCGTCCACCGCTACCCGTTCACCGGCACGCAGGTCTTCCAGTTTTTTGCCC
>JAJRTD010000101.1 GCA_024278435.1 Gammaproteobacteria bacterium
AGAATCTAAGATATAGCACACATCCTCGTAAAATCTCCTTTATTACTTTCTTTTCGTCGGACGCCGCCAGCCCCTGACCTGTCTTTGCGGGTTTCGGCTCAGGGTCAGGCAGTTATCCTCCGCATCGCTGGTAATGGTTGAACCGGCACCAATGGTGGCATTTTCGCCAATGGTGACCGGTGCCACCAGTTGCGAGTCCGAACCGATAAACGCACCGTCCTTGATAATGGTCTTGAACTTGTTGGCGCCGTCATAATTACAGGTAATGGTACCAGCACCGATATTGACGTTTTTACCGATCTCGCTATCGCCCAGGTAGCTTAAATGACTGGCCTTGCTGTTCTCGCCCAGTTCGGTATGTTTTATTTCAACAAAATTGCCGACCCGGCTGTTTGTCTGCAAATGTGTGCCAGGGCGCAACCGGGCAAAGGGACCAACCTCGGTTTTATTATCAATAATGGCATTTTCGATGACGCTGTAAGGCTTGATAATACAGTCATCGGCAATACTGCTGTCTTTAATAATACAGCCGGGCCCGACACTCACATTGCTGCCGATAGTGACCTCGCCTTCAAACAGGCAATTGATATCGATAAAGCTGTCACTGCCGACTTTTAGTTCACCGCGCACATCCAGTCGTAGTGGGTCGGCCAGGCCAATGCCCTGTGTCAGCAGCCGGTCGGCAACGTCCGCCTGAAAAATTCTTTCCAGCCGCGCCAGCTGTTTACGGTCATTCACGCCTTCTACTTCATAGCTGTGTTCAACCTGCGTGGCGACAACCTCGTTGCCGTCTTTTACCGCCAGTGCAATCACATCGGTCAGGTAAAACTCGCCCTGTGAATTATTATTGTCAATTTTTTTCAGGCAGGCATTCAGGTAACCGGCCCGCAGCGCCATAATGCCGGTATTCACTTCACGGATTTTTCTGATCTCATCACTGGCGTCTTTGTGCTCTACAATGGCGGTCACTTTGTTATTGTCCCGCACAATACGTCCATAACCGGCCGGGTCATCAAGTACAACCGTTAGCAACGAAACATTATCGCCCGTTACTTTTTTAACCAGCGTATCCAGCGTTTGCGCCTTAATCAGGGGTACGTCACCGTACAGGATCAATGCAATATCATCGTCATCGATATTGACGCTGGCCTGTTCTACCGCATGCGCCGTACCAAGCTGCTCCTCCTGTATGGCCCATTCAACATCAAAATGCCGGCACTGCTGTTTTAACAGTTCGCCGCCATGGCCGTAGACCAGCTGCACCTGGTCCGCACCCAGCGCCCGGCTGGTATTATAAACATGTTCCACCATCGGCATTCCCGCCAACCGGTGCAGAACTTTTGGTTTTGATGAACGCATGCGGGTACCTGCACCCGCAGCCAGTATAATGACGGATAAACTCATTTATAGAATCCCTGTGTGTTTTGTCTTTGCATAATAAAAAGGGCTGAAACATTTCTGCTTCAACCCTTTTATTTTAGTCTATCAATTGCGCTTTTATTTTTTCTTGCGCAACTTTCTCAAAGTTTCTATCTGGGCCACCGCCTCCAGCAGCTCAGCCTTGGCCTTGGCATAATCCATGTCCGATGCCTTGTCTTTCATGGCGGCTTCCGCCCGGGCTTTTGCTTCCTGTGCAGCGGCTTCATCGATATCCGAGGCGCGCATTGCGGTGTCGGAAAGAATGGTAACGATATGCGGCTGAATTTCGAGTATGCCGCCACTGACAAAGAAACTCTGTTCTTCGCCGTCCTGCGGAACCACGCGGACTTCACCTGCTTTCAGGGTCGACAACATCGGCGCGTGACGCGGCATAATGCCCACCTCACCCATTTCGGCCGGTGCAAAAACCTGCGTAACCGTACCGGAATAAATTTCATTCTCGGCGCTTACGATGTTCACATGCATTGTCATTGCCATAGGCTTATCTCTACACTCTGCTGTTATGCAATCGACTTATAAAGTCTTGGCTTTTTCGACCGCTTCTTCGATGCCGCCAACCATGTAAAACGCCTGCTCGGGCAGGTCATCATGATCACCGGCCAGAATGGCTTTAAAGGCCGCCAGGTTATCTTTCAGTGAAACGTATTTACCCGGCGCGCCGGTGAAAATTTCCGCCACGAAGAACGGCTGTGACAAAAAGCGCTGGATTTTACGTGCGCGCGCCACCACCTGTTTGTCTTCATCAGACAGCTCGTCCATACCCAGAATGGCGATAATATCCTTCAGCTCTTTGTAGCGCTGCAGGGTACCCTGTACTTCACGGGCAACTTCATAGTGCTCGTTACCGATGACCAGCGGGTCAAGAATACGTGATGTCGAATCCAGTGGATCCACCGCAGGGTAGATACCGAGCTCGGCAACCTGGCGGGAGAGTACCAGGGTCGCGTCAAGATGCGCGAAGGTGGTTGCCGGTGACGGGTCGGTCAGGTCATCCGCCGGTACATAGACTGCCTGGAAGGAAGTAATGGAACCGGTTTTGGTTGAAGTAATGCGCTCCTGCAATACACCCATTTCTTCCGCCAGTGTCGGCTGGTAGCCCACCGCTGAAGGCATACGACCCAGCAGGGCGGATACCTCGGTTCCCGCCAGCGTGTAACGGTAGATATTATCAACGAACATCAGCACGTCACGGCCTTCATCACGGAAATATTCCGCCATGGTCAGGCCGGTCAGCGCAACACGCAGGCGGTTACCCGGTGGCTCATTCATCTGGCCGTAAACCAGCGCAACCTTGTCCAGTACGCCACCTTCCTGCATTTCGTAGTAGAAATCGTTACCCTCACGAGTACGTTCACCAACGCCGGCAAACACGGAGAAGCCGGAATGCTCTACCGCAATGTTACGAATCAGTTCCATCAGGGTTACGGTTTTACCAACGCCGGCACCGCCGAACAGGCCGATCTTGCCGCCTTTTGCAATCGGCATAACCAGGTCAATAACCTTGATGCCGGTTTCCAGGATCTCGGTAGCTGAAGACTGCTCTTCAAACCTGGGTGGCTTGCGGTGAATCGGCATGGTATCTTCATTGCCGATATCGCCCATGTTATCAATCGGGTCGCCCAGTACGTTCATGATTCGGCCCAGGGTTTTCTGGCCAACAGGAACCCGAATGGCATCACCGGTATTGATTACTTCCATGCCGCGGCGTAAACCTTCGGTAGGCCCCATGGCAATCGCACGTACAACACCATCTCCCAGCTGCGCCTGTACTTCCATCGTCAAACCGGCTTCTTCAAGTTTTAGTGCATCATAAACTTTAGGAATGGAGTCCCGTGGAAATTCAACGTCGATAACCGCGCCGATAATTTCTACTACGTTTCCGGTACTCATGATTTTATCCTCGTAAATATACTTTTAAATTCTGTTTCAATAATTCGGTTTATACAGTCAGCGGGTGCCTATACGGCTGCTGCGCCGGCGACAATCTCGGAAATTTCCTGGGTAATTGCTGCCTGTCGTGCCTTGTTGTAAACCGTCTGTAATTCTTTAATCAGGTCAGACGCGTTATCGGTTGCACTCTTCATGGCAATCATCCGCGCTGACATTTCGCAGGCAACGTTTTCCACCACACCCTGGTAAACCTGTGATTCTATAAAACGCATCATCAGTGCATCGATAATGGGCTTGGTATCCGGCTCATACATATAGTCCCAGTGATGGTCGAGTTCCTTGTCCACCTCACCGGTTGCCGGAATCAGCTGTAGCACATTGGGCGACTGCGTCATGGTGTTTACAAACAGGTTGCTCACCAGGAACAGGCGGTCAATCTCACCATTGTCATAGGCGTCCAGCATGACTTTCACGGTACCAATCAGGTGCTCGTTGGAAGGCTGGTCACCCAGGCCTTCCGCCCTGGCAACAATATTGCCGCTGAAACGGGAAAAGAAAACACCGGCTTTTTTACCGATGGTGCACAGGTCGATCTCGACCCCTTTCGCCTGCCAGTCAGCCATTTCGCTGACTGCCGCCTTGAACATATTGGTATTCAGGCCGCCGCATAAACCACGGTCGGTAGAAATCACAATATAGCCCACGCGTTTAACGTCTTCACGGTCCTGCAGATACGGATGCTTGTATTCACAATGCGCCTGCGCAAGATGGCTTAATACACTGCGCATTTTTTCCGCGTAAGGACGTGAGGCACGCATTCTTTCCTGTGCTCTACGCATTTTACTGGCGGCAACCATTTCCATTGCCTTGGTGATCTTCTGAGTGTTCTGTACACTCTTGATCTTGCTGCGTATTTCTTTAGCGCCTGACATAGTTAATCTCTTTTATTTATCTGCTGCCGGTTTTAGTAAACACCGTTGGCTTTGAAGTTATCCAGTGCCGCTTTCATTGCCGCGGCAATGTCATCATTGTAATCACCGGACTCATTGATCTGCGCCAGCAGGTCGGCATTGTTGCTCTTCAGGTGTGCCAGCATGGCGGATTCAAAAGCCACCACTTTCTTCGCTGGCACATCGGCCAGATAACCCTCGTTGGCAGCAAACAGTGAAAACGCCATTTCAGCAATCGATAAGGGTGAATACTGTGCCTGTTTCATCAGTTCGGTAACGCGCTCACCCAGTTCCAGCTGGGAGCGGGTGGCATCATCCAGATCAGAGGCAAACTGGGCAAAGGCTGCCAGCTCACGGTACTGCGCCAGCGACAGGCGGACGCCGCCCCCCAGCTTTTTAATAATATTGGTCTGTGCGGCACCACCGACTCGTGATACCGACAAACCGGCGTTAATCGCAGGGCGGACACCGGCATTAAACAGGTCACTTTCAAGGAAAATCTGGCCATCGGTAATGGAAATCACGTTGGTCGGTACGAAAGCCGATACGTCACCGTCCTGGGTCTCAATGATCGGCAGCGCGGTCAGGGAACCGGTCTGGCCCTTGACTTCACCGTTGGTGAATTTTTCCACGTAATCGGCATTAACCCGTGATGCGCGTTCCAGCAGGCGTGAATGCAGGTAGAACACATCACCCGGATAGGCTTCACGGCCCGGCGGACGACGCAGCAACAGTGATACCTGGCGATATGCCCAGGCCTGCTTGGTGAGATCATCATAAATAATCAGTGCGTCCTGGCCACGGTCACGGAAGTATTCACCCATGGTGCAGCCGGAATACGGGGCGATGTACTGCATGGCCGCTGATTCAGCCGCGCCGGCAGCTACAATGATGGTATGTTCCATGGCATTGTTTTCTTCCAGCTTGCGTACAATGTTGGCCACGGTTGATGCTTTCTGGCCAATGGCGACATAGATACATTTCACGCCTGTACCGGCCTGGTTGATAATGGCATCAATCGCAACCGCGGTTTTACCGGTCTGGCGGTCACCAATAATCAGTTCGCGCTGGCCACGGCCAATCGGCACCATGGCGTCAATCGCTTTCAGCCCGGTCTGTACCGGCTGGTCAACTGACTTACGCTCAATTACACCGGGCGCGATTTTTTCAATCGGTGCGGTTTCTTTCGAGTCAATCGGGCCTTTACCGTCAATCGGGGTTCCCAGGGCGTCAACAACACGACCCAGCAGGCCTTCACCAATCGGCACTTCCAGGATACGGCCGGTACACTTGGCGGTATCACCTTCTGACAGGTGGCCATAACTACCTAATACCACCGCACCAACAGAGTCACGCTCCAGGTTTAATGCCATGGCAAAAGTATCACCGGGTAATTCAATCATCTCGCCCTGCATGGCATCGGCGAGACCGTGAATTCGAATAATACCGTCAGTCAGACTGACAATGGTACCTTCGGTACGGGCTTCAACTTTAGTATCAAAGTTTTCAATTCGTGATTTAATCAGTTCACTGATTTCTGATGGATTGAGTTGCATTGTGTGCCTCTTATCGTCCTAATGAAAGCGCCAGCGATTCCAGCTGTGATTTCATTGACGCGTCAATAATAGTGTCTCCGGCCTTGATAACCACGCCCCCGATCAACGATTCGTCTACCGTTGCGGTGAGCGTAACATCACAGCCAAGTTTGTTCTTTAAAGTGTTAACCAGTTCGCTTGTCTGTTCGGGTGACAGCTCGAAGGCAGAAACCACCTGTGCTTCAATTTTGTTTTCTGCCCTGGCGCGTGCAATTTCAAACTGCTGCTGCACATCCTGCATTATCTTCAGGCGACCGTTCTCTGCCATCAGCTTGACCAGGTTCTGCTGCTGCTGATTGAGCTTATCGCCCAGCACCTGGAGAATAAGCTCGGCTTTCTGCCCGCTACCCAGCTCAGGATCATCCAGCGCCAGTTTCATCTGCGCATCGGCAACCACATTGGCCAGGTTAGCCAGGGCATCGCTCCATGAATCCAGTGCTGATGTTTCATGGGCCAGGTCATACACAGCGTTAGCGTAAGGTCGGGCGGCAGTAGTGAAATCTGTCATAGGATATGCCCGCGCCTAAAGCTGGGTTGCCAGATCATCCAAAGTACCGGCGTGGGCCTCTTTATCGACTTCACGCTTTAATACTTTTTCTGCACCGGCAATGGCCAGGCTTACAACTTCCTGTCGCAGCTGTTCACGAGCGCGGTTAACTTCCTGCTCGATTTCTGCGTTTGCACCGTTAACAATTCGCTCTGCTTCGGTTTTCGCATCACCCTTGGCTTCTTCAACAATTTCACTGGCACGTTTCTGTGCCTGTGCAACGATATCCGATGCCTGGCTCTTGGCTTCTTTAATGTGCTCAGCCGCACGTTTTTCCGCCAGTTCATGCTCATGATGACCACGTTCAGCTGCAGCCAGACCATCCGCAATTTCCTTGCGGCGGGCTTCCAGTGCACCCATTATCGGCGGCCAGATATATTTCATGCAGAACCAGACGAACAATGCGAATGTTATCGATTGACCGATCAGGGTTAGGTTAATGTTCATAAATGAACTCCGCTTTTACTCTTGTACGATTTGAATGTCTAAAAATCGGCGGTTTATATAACCGCGAACAGGATGTAGAAAGCGATACCTACGCCAATCATCGGAACCGCATCTACCAGGCCCATTACGATGAAGAACTGGGTACGCAACATTGGCAGCAACTCAGGCTGACGCGCAATACCTTCAAGAAAACGGGCACCCAAGATACCGATGCCAACAGCAGCGCCCAGAGCACCAAGACCCAAAAGCATTGCACCTGCGATATATAACAATGAAGCTTCCATTGTATTCTCCTAAATATAAAAAATGTTAAAAGTTAAAAATCTGTTTCTATCTGTATTAATGCGGCCCCATGACCACCATGCTGTACCATCTAATGAGAGTGATGCGCCATCTCCATATAAACAACGGCCAGCGTCATAAATATGAATGCCTGCAACATGACAATCAGGATATGGAACACCGCCCATGCCCATTGCAGCATACCGGCAAAAATGCCAAGGCCGATGCCGCTGCTGAATAATAAAGCGATCAGAATAAAGATCATTTCACCGGCGTACAAATTACCAAACAAACGCAGTGATAAAGAAATGGGTTTAGATATCAAACCGACAAACTCAAGGAAAAAGTTGATCGGGATAAACAGTATTTTGACCAGCGGATTTTTCGCCTCAAACGGCTGCATGGTCAGTTCGGCCATAAAACCGCCGATGCCTTTAACTTTAATACCGTAGAACAGGGTCAGGGCAAAAATAGCCAGCGACATACCAAAGGTCGCGTTCGGATCCGTGGTGGGTACCACACGGAAATAAACATGATGCGGATCCATGCCAAAAGCTGCGGAGCCGACAAGCCCGGCCACCTGTGGCAACCAGTCAACCGGCACCAGGTCCATCAGGTTCATCAATAAAATCCAGACAAACAGGGTCAGCGCCATTGGCGCCACGATCGGGTTTTTTGCCGTGAAGGAACCGCGCACGCTGTTGTCGATAAATTCAACCACCCATTCGACAAAATTCTGCAGGCCACCGGGCACGCCACTGGTGGCATACTTTGCCGCCTTGCGGAAAATAAACAGGAAAAGCACGCCTAAAAGAATCGACCAGAACATGGTATCAACATGGATCGCCATAAAACCCATGTCCTTGGCTTCCTGTGCGGAATGCGCAAATCCCCAGGAACCGGCATGATCATAACCTTCCGGAATCTTGCCATAGGTAAGATTCTGCAGGTGATGTTTAATGTATCCGCTTGCTGTCAG
>JAJRTD010000102.1 GCA_024278435.1 Gammaproteobacteria bacterium
CCACTTAAGAGAGATTCGAGAAAAGCACTATAAGTGAGCAATTTCGTGCAAAGCAATGGGATGGACTCCTCCTCACCTATCGGCATCAATGTGCCAAACTGAGATTGAGTATTCAGTTACCGATAAAGAGGCGCTCGATATCGCTAACGCTCTGAATGACATTGATCAGAGGTTTCTTAAGTTACTATAGTCTATCTGCTGGATTCTTAACCATCGGAGTATAAATGAATGTTTGATTGAAAAAGATGGCAGAGGATTGTTTTTTAATTACACGTTACAGCGTCGGGTGTTTCAAGTTACCGGTTGCGGGTTATGAATTTGTCGGGTTACGCTGGCGCTAACCCAACCTACGGAAGTTTACAGTTAGGAGTTTTCTTTTTTGTAGTAGGCCAATCATCTGGTTGTGTGTATGCGTTAAAGAGCCAGGTCTGCGGCAAGTGCGTCACGCAGGGTGGCGGCAACCGGGTCAACAATGGCGTGATAGTTTTTATGTTCGACCCCGGCGGCAATATCGGCCCCGGCCTGTATTGCCTGGCGCATATCCACCTCAAGTTCAAAGCGCAGAAAATGCACGGCCGAGGTTTTTTCTGCATTGTCCCGGGGCAGGTCCTCGTCCGCGATGGCGTAAACCCTGGCAAAGCCGGCTACCTGTAGCCAGATCAGTTTCTCGATTCCGATCAGGCGGGTGAGCTGCTGCTGGCGCTGCTTTACATCGGTGTACTGGATCATCAGGGTGGCTTTCCAGTTGCTGCCATCCGGGATTAACGGGTTGTAGGTTGCCAGTTCTTCTTCAATGCCGGCCGCGTCGAATATTTTTTCTGCCTTTAGCATTTCCTGTACCTGGTACTGCATTATCAGCCGGTCTTCAAACAGCAGTAGTATATTGTCTCCCAGCTGCAGGCGCCGGTTTTCTTTATGTGCCATTATCCGTTGGCGGAAGCTGTCGCGCATTTCGTTGTATTGCTCAAGGCTGTACAGATCCTGTCGTGTCAGTTTTTCCATTGGTTGATTACCCGTTAGGCGCTTTATATACCGTAAGCCTTGCGCAGCAGTGACACCGGGTGTAACGGCTGGCTGCCATCAGCCAGTCCGGCCGCTATATGGTGGCCGGCCATGGCGCAGTCACTGGTGTAGTAATCAGCCTGGTTTTTTCTGACCCGTTTGACGACCGGTTTGCATATTTTTATGGCTCGCTCGTGGCTTTCGCTTTTAAAGGTGTAGGTGCCATCGTGTCCCGAGCAGCGCTGTATGGCGAGTACCTCGGTGTCCGGGATCAGTGCCAGGGTTTCCCTTGTTTTCATGCCGATGCGCTGTACGCGCTGATGGCAGGCAACATGATAGGAAATCTTGCCCAGCGGGGTTTTAAAGCCGGTATTAAACTTGCCGGCCTTGTGGCGCAGCATAAGATATTCAAATGGGTCAAACATGGCCTGTTGCACTTTAATAACGGCCGGGTCGTGCGGAAACATCAGCGGCAGTTCCTGTTTAAACATCAGGGTGCATGAGGGTAACGGCGTAATAATATCCCAGCCCTGGTCTACCAGTGTGGCGAGGATTTTGATATTCGCTGCCCTGGCCCTGGCAACCGCAGCCAGGTCGCCCAGTTCCAGCCTGGGCATGCCGCAGCACACGCTGTTTTCGACCAGCTTTACCTGGATATCATTGTGTTCAAAAACCCGGATCAGGTCTTCACCGATTTGCGGCTCATTATAATTGCCATAACAGCTGGTAAATAAGGCGACTTTGCCGGTGGTCTTTCCGGCTTCCTGTCCTGTGGCGGTCGACGATGAGCGTTTGGCCTGGCGTTTTTTCAGGGTGTCGGTATGGTATTGCGGTAAAACGGCATCGGGGTGAATGCCCAGGGTCTTATCAAGCAGTTTGCGGGTCAGCGAATTACGGTTAATGCCGTTAATAATGCCGCTAACGCCGGGAATGCCTGCCAGTTTTCCCAGGGTGTCGGTTGAGGTAAGAATACGGTCGCGTGTTTTTACCTCACCTTTTTTAAATTGAATGGCCTTGGCACGCTGCATCAGGTGGGGGAAGTCGACGTTCCATTCATGCGGCGGAACATAGGGGCACTTGGTGAGAAAGCATAGATCACACAGAAAACAGTCGGCTACGACTTTCCAGTAGTCTTTTTTATTGATGCCATCGACTTCCATGGTGCTGGAAGCATCGACCAGGTCAAACAGGGTGGGGAAAGCGCCGCACAGGCTGACGCAACGGCGGCAGCCATGACAGATATCGAAAACCCGTTCCAGTTCGCCAAAAAGTGCCGTCTCGTCATAGAACCCGGGACTGTCCTGTCCCAGCGGGTGGCGGGTCGGTGCTTTTAAGCTGCCTTCACTGCCTGTTGTCATGTCTGACCGGCCTTTGTCTTATTGAAAAGGCGATAGCGGGTCATTCCATGCTGTCGAGCGCTTTCTGGAAGCGGTTGGCATGAGAGCGCTCGGCCTTGGCCAGGGTTTCAAACCAGTCGGCAATTTCATCAAAGCCTTCATCTCGGGCGGTTTTTGCCATGCCGGGATACATGTCGGTGTATTCATGAGTTTCACCGGCGATGGCGGCTTTCAGGTTGTCAGCGGTGTCGCCGATGGGCAGGCCGGTTGCCGGGTCGCCGGTTTCCTCCAGGTATTCGAGGTGGCCATGCGCGTGGCCGGTTTCGCCTTCAGCGGTTGAGCGGAAAACCATGGAAATATCATTGTAGCCCTCAACATCGGCCTTGGCAGCGAAGTAAAGATAACGGCGGTTGGCCTGTGATTCCCCGGCAAAAGCATCTTTCAGATTCTGTTCTGTTTTGCTGTTTTTTAAGCCCATGATCCTCTCCTTCTCAGGGTGATTAAAAAAGTGACTAAAGTTTACACCACTTTATCGATATACTAATTCTAAGTTAAGGCAGATGGGAAGTCTGTAACCGGGGTTACTGACGATTTCCCCGGCTGCGGTGAGATAGCAGATGTTTTGCCGGCTGGAATAACTTATTATGTACTTTTGTAGTTTGAATTCTGAGGATATCTAATGACGCGTGAAGTTGATGTTGCCATTCTGGGGGCGGGCAGTGCCGGCCTGTTTGCCCTGTCACAGGTTAAACGTGAGACCGATAATTATGTGCTGATTAATGGCGGTGAACTGGGTACCACCTGTGCGCGAGTCGGCTGCATGCCGTCCAAGGTGCTGATCCAGGTGGCCGAGGATTTTCACCGTAAAAGCCTGTTCGACCGGGAGGGTATCGATGGCGCGGATGAATTGTCAGTGGATATTCCGGCCAGCATGGAGCACGTGCAGGACCTGCGTGATGTCTTTGTGGATCGAACCCTTGGGGTTACCGATGAAATGGATGAGGCCCACCTGATCGATGGTTATGCGAAGTTTGTCAGTAATGACACGGTTGAGGTGAACGGCGAACAGATAAAGGCGAAAAAAATTATTATTGCCACCGGCTCCACGCCCATCGTACCGGCGGCCTGGCAGGATTTTGCCGATGACATTATTACCACCGATGAGTTTTTTGAACTGGAAGAGCTGCCGGCATCCATGGCTGTTATCGGTCTGGGTTCAATTGGCCTGGAGATCGGCCAGTCGCTGCAGCGCCTGGGGGTAGATGTGATCGGCGTTGATCAGCTGACCACCATCGCCAAGCTGGCCGATGACAAGGTCAACCAGCTTGCGATCACGGTTATTGGCAAGGAGTTTCCCCTGTGGCTGGGGCATGCTGCTTCGCTGGAAAAAGTGGATGGCGGCATCCGGGTAACGGCCGGAGACAATCAGATCATTGTTGACAAGATCCTGGCCAGCCTGGGGCGCCGGCCGAACCTGGATAATCTAAACCTTGGTGCGACCGATATACCGCTGGGTGGCAACGGTATCCCGCAGTACGACCCGCTGACCATGCAGGTTGGCGACCTGCCGGTATTTATCGCCGGTGATGTCAATGCCGACCGGCCGTTGCTGCATGAAGCCGGTCACGAAGGCCGGGTGGCAGGGTATAACGCGGTACACACGCCGGTTGAAAAATTCAAGCGCAAGGTGGCACTGGGTATTACTTTCTGTGATCCCAATATCGCCACTGCCGGTGCCCAGCTCTGCGAGCTGAATGAGGCCGATATTGCCATTGGCGAGATTGCCTTTGCGCCGGTTGGCCGGGCGCTGATCATGGGCAAGAACCGCGGTCTGCTCAGGATATATGTACAGAAATCAGACGGCCTGCTGCTGGGCGCTGCCATGTGCTGCGTCAAGGGCGAGCACCTGGCGCATCTGATCAGCTGGTCGATTCAGAACAAAATGACTGTGTTTGATATGCTGAAAATGCCGTTTTACCACCCGGTGATCGAAGAGGCCCTGCAGGCGGCCCTGTATGGCGTTTTGTCACAGCTGGATATTAAGCAGGACGTGGTGGAGCTGGAAAAAAGTTAACGCTGCAAAGCGGTTTTCACCACAGAGGTACAGAGGTTTCTATTGTTTGGCGCCTGCGGCGCAAAACAATTTTAAAGCTTTTCTCAGTGCCTCTGTGGTGAAGTGCTTTTAATGCCTGTTTTTTGTCTGCAACAGGTTTTCGTGTAGTGGCATCGCACTATCAGAAATCTGCCCGAATGCGGCCTGGCTGCCGGTTTTCTGCCACAGGTCCAGGGCTGCCAGCGGCTCCATGGCTGGTGCACTGTAGCGGCGGATGGTCAGCAGCAGATCCATCAGTAGCACAAGACTTTCAGCCAGCTGCTGGTATAAATCGGCGATACCCTGCTGGGTGACTTCGCTGATGTGCTGGTAGGCTGAGCGCCCGAGATCCACATAGTAGGTAATACCGACCTGGCGTTTTTTGGCGGATTGCGGATACAGGCCGGACACCAGTAAACACTGGTCACCAATATCACGCAGCTGTTCGCTGCGCAGGTTATGCGGCAGCTGCTGTGATTTCAGGAAATCAACGGCCAGCGCCCGGGAATTCAGTTGCTGCTTTCTGGCAAAGCGCATCAGGGTAAACACCAGATAACTCTGCATGTTTTCATCCAGCTGGCAGCCATAATCGCGCTCTGCCTCGTGCACCAGCGTGTGCCACTGTGCCAGTTCGGATGAGTCCAGTATGAATTTCTTACCCATGTTTTCACCTCCCGCTGTCATCGATGAATTTTTGAGCATTTATAATGTTATAGCGCTTTTTGGCAGTAAATGCCAAGGAAAACCCAAGGAAAACCGAACATAGGTTATACTTCGCACTTTATTTAATAAACTCAGGCTTTTCATATACATGGCTTACGATGTTTCAACCTTTCAGGGACTTGTTTTTGCGGTGCAGGATTACTGGCAAAAACAGGGCTGCGCAATCCTGCAACCACTTGATATGGAAGTCGGTGCAGGCACCTTCCATCCGGCAACTTTTTTACGGGCCATCGGCCCCGAACCATGGCGGGCAGCCTATGTGCAGCCCTGCCGCCGCCCGACCGACGGCCGTTACGGTGAAAACCCGAACCGGCTGCAGCATTACTACCAGTTCCAGGTGGTATTGAAGCCTTCACCGGATAATATCCAGGATTTATACCTGGGCTCATTGCAGGCACTGGGTTTTGACCTGCTGGAACATGATGTCCGTTTTGTTGAAGATAACTGGGAATCACCGACCCTGGGTGCCTGGGGACTGGGCTGGGAAGTCTGGCTCAATGGCATGGAAGTTACCCAGTTTACCTATTTTCAGCAGGTGGGCGGGCTGGAATGCCGCCCGGTCACCGGCGAGATCACTTACGGCCTGGAGCGCCTGGCCATGTATCTTCAGGAAAAAGAGAGCGTGTTTGACCTGGTGTGGACCCGCGGCCCGCAGGGTGAGGTCACTTATGGCGATGTGTTCCACCAGAATGAAGTGGAAATGTCGACCTATAATTTCGAACAGGCCGATGTCGATACCTTGTTTAAACAGTTTGACAGCTGTGAATCGGAAAGCCAGCGCCTGATCGAGCTGGGCCTGCCGTTACCGGCTTATGAAATGGTTTTAAAAGCCTCGCATGCCTTCAACCTGCTGGACGCGCGCCATGCCATTTCGGTCACAGAGCGCCAGCGTTTTATCCTGCGGGTACGTGCCCTGTCGCGTGCTGTGGCACAGGCCTATTATGACTCACGCCAAGCCCTGGGTTTTCCTATCGGTAATAGCGGGCAGGCCAGGGGAGAAGTGGCATGAGTGCGGCTGAGCAGATGGCGACAGAAGATCTTGTTATCGAGATCGGCACCGAAGAGTTGCCGCCGAAGGCACTGAAAAACCTGTCCGCTGCATTTACCCGTGGCGTGGTTGACGGCTTGAAAAAAGCCGGTTTTGAAATCAACGAGGTGGCTTCGTTTGCCGCCCCCAGAAGGCTGGCAATATTAATAAAAGCCATTGCCGGTTCACAGCCCGACCGTGATATAGAACGCAAGGGCCCGAACCTGAAAGCCGCCTACGATGCCGATGGCCAGCCGACAAAAGCGGTGATGGGTTTTGCCCGTTCCTGCGGCGTTGAAGTGGCAGACCTGCAGCAGCAGGAAACCGATAAAGGTGTGTGGCTGGTTTTTAAAGCCAGCGAAAAAGGCCAGCCGTTAAGCGCGCTGATTGAAGACATTATTAACCAGTCACTGGCTCGTCTGCCGATTCCAAAACGCATGCGCTGGGGTGACAGTGATGTGGAGTTTGTGCGCCCGGTACACTGGCTGCTGTTAATGCATGGCAAACAGGTAATCGATGCACAGGTGCTTGGTTTACAGTCGTCGGCAAAAACATTCGGTCATCGTTTTCATGCGCCCGGTGAAATTGTACTGCAGACCGCCGCTGATTATAAAGACCGGCTACGTGATGAAGGTTATGTGATTGCCGATTTTGACGAGCGTAAACAGAAAATCAAACAGCAGGTTATCGACACCGGCAAACAGCTGGGCGGTGAAACTGTACTCGATGAAGAGCTGCTGGATGAAGTGACCGCCCTGAATGAATGGCCGGTCGCGGTTGCCGGTGAGTTTGATCCGGTGTTTCTGGAGGTGCCGGCAGAAGCATTGATTAAAACCATGCAGGACAACCAGAAATATTTTCCAGTCAGGGACAGCGATGAAAAACTGAAAAATTATTTTATTACCATCAGCAATATCGACAGCAAGTCACCGGATAAAGTCAAAGCCGGCAATGAGCGCGTGGTACGTCCGCGACTGGCCGATGCAAAATTTTTCTGGGAGCAGGATCAGAAGCAGCCGCTGGAATCCTTTAACATGGCGTTGGAAAAAGTGGTGTTTCAGGAAAAGCTTGGCAGCCTGGCCGATAAAACCCGGCGCGTGGCGAAACTGGCGGAGTCCATCGCCGGCATCTTGAACGCCAATAGCGATTATGTAAAACGCGCGGCGCTGTTAAGCAAGTGTGACCTGATGACCGACATGGTTGGCGAGTTTGCTTCGCTGCAGGGAGTGATGGGTAAACGTTATGCGCAGATCGCCGGTGAAGCCGACGAGGTTGCACTGGCCCTGGATGAGCAGTATATGCCCCGTGGTGCCAGTGATGATACCGCCAGCAGTACTACCGGGCAGATACTTTCGATCAG
>JAJRTD010000103.1 GCA_024278435.1 Gammaproteobacteria bacterium
AATTCAGATGTGAATACCGTTGCCGGCAATGCCTGCGAAAACTGCCACACACCGCATAATGCAGGCAGTGACCAGCGCATTCTTAACTATGCCGTGGAGGAGAATAACTGTATTCCCTGCCATAACGGTAATGTTGCCAACTTTAATATTGAGGCGGAATTCAATAAATTTGCCCGCCATCCGATCGCAGACACCACCGGTGTCCACGACCCGGCAGAGTCCGTGGTCGTCAACAGTCGCCATGTTGAATGCGTGGACTGCCACAACCCGCATGCCGCCAACGGCAGCAATCCACTCAATGGCGTACGCGGTATCAACCAGGGCGGCAGCGAAGTCAGCAGCATCAGCCGCACTGAAGAACTGTGCTACCGCTGCCATGGTGACAGCAATAACAAACCACCGGCCAGAACCGCAAGACAGATCCCGCAGACCAATGTACGGCTGGAATTTGATACCGCCAACCCGTCCTATCACCCGGTAGCCGGCATCGGTAAAAACCCTAACGTGCCCAGCCTGATCCCGCCGCTGACCACCAGCAGCACCATCACCTGCCTGGACTGCCACAATAATGACAACGGCCCCGGCGCCGGTGGCAGCGGACCCAATGGCCCGCACGGCTCGGTTTACGAGCCCATACTGGAGCGCCAGTATATTACCCAGGACCCGACAACCGAAAGCGCTTCAACCTACGCACTTTGCTATAAATGCCATGACCGCAACAGTATTCTGGGCAACGACAGTTTCCGCCGGCACAGCCTGCACATTCGAGGCCGGGGCATGGGCGGCGGCATGTACAACCTCAAGACACCCTGCAATGTCTGCCACGATCCGCATGGCATCAGTGCGACACAGGGCAACAGCAGCAATAACAGCAAACTGATTAACTTTGATACCTCGGTGGTATCACCGAATTCATCAGGCATTCTACGTTTTGAATCAACCGGCACCTTTTCCGGCAAGTGCTACCTGAGCTGTCACAATAAAAACCATAACCCGAAAACATACTAGGGTTGTTGAATCTGCCTTGAGCAGGAATTATTTATGAAGCGAAAGCCAGTAAAAAATGACAACCATCCAATTCGATTGTTATCGTTTTTATGGCTTTTCGTCTGCCTGACACAGACAGCTATGGCAACATCCACCGACAATAAGGGAACAGCAAAGCAAAGCAGTAGCGAACAGAAAGCCGCTATCAGCTTGCAACAGGTCGAAACCATCCCCTGCCTGTTGCAGTCGGGCAAACTGCAATTAAACGATATACCGGACCCGCACTGGAGAAAAGACGGCTGCATTGCCTGTCATACAAGCGCAACCAGCCCCGGCAAAAACAACCTTCGCCATAAAGATGTAGAGAAAACCTGTTACAACTGCCACTCCCCTGCCTTTGACCACCGCTACATCCACCCGGCCGATGTTCGCCCGGACAAAAAAATGCTGTCAGGCATGGACAAAACCATGCGTCAGCAGCTGAAAAAAAGCAAAAACACCATAAGCTGCACCACCTGCCATGACCTTACCCTGCAATGCAAATCAGACACCAAAAACCATAAGCTGACCAATCCGAAATTTTTCCGCAACGGTCCCTTTGCAAGCCGCAGCCAGCTGTGTTTTTTATGCCATGACAAGGATCAGTATCAGCGCCTTAATCCGCATGATCAAATCGATAAACAGGGAAAGCTGCGGCCTGAAAAATGCCGCGTCTGTCATGCCGACCCCGTGGAAAGACTGGCCCACATAACAGATACCGACCAGCTGGTATTTAATGCCAGAGAATCATTATCTACCATGTGCTGGGGATGCCACCCGTGGACCCCGCATCCCGGCGGACAGTTTACTTTTTTCAGGAACCAGGCCGGCCCGCAGCATCTGGTAAAACCACCTGAAAAGATAAAACGGCGGCTGGATAAAATGTCCGAACAAAACATGGTGGCTTTCCCCCTTGAGCCGGGAAGCGGAAAAGTCTTTTGTGGAACCTGTCATAACGTGCATCAAAAAGGCGTGATAAAAAATCCTGAAAAAGCCAAGGGTGCTGGCAGCAAAAAACGGCTGAGAGCTGAAGATATCTGTGAATACTGTCACCTGAAATAAATAGAGACGATGTTATTTTTAAACACTGAAAACTCAAACCATAAAAACCGGTCAGAATGCAGTCTGAAACGGCAGGCAAAACACAGCAATGCCATATCTGCCCGCACAGCTAGCAGCCTCACTTCGCCCCTGTTATTTTTATCTGTATTTTTATTAAACTGCAGCATGGTGTATGCCGGCAGCATGAAAGGCACCGCACACGACCTCGCCAGCAAGGGTTTTGGCATGGGTGAAAACTGTATCATCTGCCATACGCCGCATAATTCAGATATTTCAGTAACCCTGACACCGTTGTGGAGCCATGAACCGTCATCTTCTACGTTTAACATGTATTTTACCGAGGATGCCAACACCAGCACACGGCCCACCGGCGCATCCAAGTTATGCCTTTCATGCCATGACGGGGTTTCCGCTATCGACAGGTTCGGTGGCCGGACCACAGGCAAGTTCCTCAGCGACAACACCAGGAAAAACAGCAGTAACGTGCAGTCCGACAGCCACCCGGTCTCGATTACCTTTGATTCCGCCATGGCTGCCGAAAATCCCAGCTTGTATGACCCGGCTGCAACAACCATCACCATCGGTGCCGGTAGCGGAAAAACGCGCACCGGCACTATTGACGAACTGCTGCTATCCAATGGCAAGATACAATGTAACTCCTGTCATGATGTACATAATAATGTTGTCGGGCCTGACGGAAAAGACCAGCCGTTCCTGAAAATAACCAAGGCCCGCAGTGAGATTTGCCTGACCTGCCATAACAAATAAAGCAGAATAATTTACAGCGAATAAAAACTTCGACTACGATTTTGTTGTCGAACCATGTAATATCCAACCAGTTTATCTAAAATAAAAAAGGAAATAACGTGCGTATCAAACAACTTTTCAACCTGGTTTTATTCACCTCACTGATCACTACCGGTTACATGGGCAGTGAAGCCGTTGCCTCAGCCGCAGAAAACAACGCGGCCGGAAAAGCCGCAATGCACCACTCCGGCATTTTCAGTGGCGAGCTGATAGAAACGTTTAACTCCGGCGGCTACACCTATGTCCATCTGAACACAGATAAAGGCCCGGTCTGGGCAGCAGGCCCGATCACCACCATTAAAAAAGGTGACAAGGTCAGCTTTACCGGCAAAGTCGCCATGATCGATTTTTACAGCAAGTCTCTGGACCGTACCTTCGATAACATCTACTTTGTTGGCGAATACTATGTCAATGGCATAAAAGCCGCTACCATGACGGTCGACCCGCATAAGAATGTCAAGGGCAAGCAGCCAGGCGCACTCAAATCATTTACAAAAGCTGCCAATGGTCAGGACATCGCCGGCATACTGAAGAACAAAGACTCGCTGGCAGGCAAAACCGTAAAAATCCGCGGCCAGGTAAGCAAATACACTGCCAAGGTTATGGGGAAAAACTGGATTCATGTTCGTGACAGCAGCAGCGATCAGGACATCACCATTATCACCGATGCGACAGCCAAAATGGATGACATCATTGTTGCCGAAGGCAAGTTGGTGCTTAACAAGGACTATGGCTACGGCTATGTCTACGATGTGCTTATTGAAAACGCGAAGGTATCCGTTGAACCCGAAAAATAGCAGAGAGCCCGGCTGCTTTGCACAAGCCTTTTCTCAGTAGTCAAAGCAGCCTGCCGCCACCAATGCCGGCAGGCTGCATAAGCAAAGTATTCAACCGTTAGCAGGGAGAAACCCTGTCCACCAGGCTACGCTTTTTCAATAACCTTTTCCGGCTCTAACGGAAAATCAATCTTCCGTAAACTTCTCGATTCAGCCAACTCGCGCTCGATCAGGTCCATGGTGGCGCGGCCGATGTATTCACTGTTTTTATCCATCGAAGCGGCAGCCTTTAAATAGCTGCGGGCAATAATGCCGCCCAGCGGTTTGGGATTATAGAGCAGGCGCTTGATGACGAAGGGATTAAAGGTCAGCGGGTTATAGTTCCTGTTGAGGTAACCCTGTTTAATCAGCAGCTTTTCGACCGGGGTGCCGGGCTGTATACCGATAAAAAAGATAAACGGCAGAACATTCTCGCGACCGAACATCTGATAAAGGTCCTTTATCCGGTTGATGGTTTTCTGCAGCGTTAAACGGGTTTCACCCGGTGCGTTCAGCGGTATATATAATTTAACCTTCTGGTTGGTGTAACCGGCGTCCTTGAACATCTGGAAAGCCTGCATCTGCTGCTCCAGTTTATAACCCAGGGTCAGGCTGTTGATCACTTCCTGGGTTCCGGTAAATGACAGGTCAAGACTGGCAAGCCCGCTATCCAGCATTTTTTTCGCCAGCGCCGCGGTCAGATAATTCAGCCGCAGGTAACCGGTCCACTCAATTTTCAAACCACGCCGCAATATCTCATCAAGGATTTCCTCAACGTGATAGGTGCTGCGCCGCGTGGAACAGAACTGGGCATCGGTAAACCAGATCTTTCTGACGCCATAGCGGGTATTCAACGACTCGATTTCATCAACGATTTCAACCGGGTCACGGTAGCGTTGTTCATGCCCTTCTATCTGATTGTACAAACAGAAATGGCACTGGTAGGGACATCCGCGCTTGGTGTGCACGCCGACATAATCATCGGTATATTGCTTGATTTCAGGAAAGATGGATTCAACATAATCAAAATCAACGGCTGTCAGTTTTTTCAGGTCAAAGTTTTCAGTTCTGCTGGAGCTGGTGATCCCTCCCCTTTCATCCTTGTAATACCATTCACCAACGACTGTACTGTCACCATCGACAATTGACAGCATAGTCGGCTCGCCTTCACCAACTGCAACCACGGTATTGACCGGGCAGTGTTTTATAACATACTTTCCAAAAATAGAAACCGCGGTACCGCCGACCACAATTTTTGATTCAGGCAACAGCTGGCGAACCAGCTTCATATAGGTGAAGTTGCGAAAACGGCTGGCCGTATACTCATAGATAATGGAAACCGCATCAATGGCCGCTTTAAACCGGCGCCAGAGGTTTGGTGAGTAATCAAACTGCATCACCACATCCAGCGCATCATCTTCAGGGTGCGGACCGAATGACTGCATATTACGCCAGGAAAAAGCGACCATATCCGGCTGCATTGCCTGTATGCGTTGCTTTAACACCTGTTTACGCTGTTTGGCCGGAACTATCGCCAGATCCAGCAGTTCCTGCTTTATATCCGGTCGCTGCTTGTGAATGTAATCAGCCACATAAATAACTCCGCCGGGGTATATTTTCCAGCAGGGAAGGCGCACATAGAGCACCTTTTTTATCCTGTTATTTACTGATTCATTCATAATGATTCCTTCATCTGTTTTGATATCCGTTTTGACCTTTATGGCCATCTACTGCTGTGACGACTGGAATGGCTGCTCCATACAATGGGAAAACATCAGGTATTTTTCGGCACGTGGAACATAGGGAAGCTGTTTTTTCGGGATGTTATATACCTGCTCAACAAGCTCGCCGAAATTATGATCAATAAAGGAGTAGCCCGTCTGCGGTATCAGGTGCAAAACATTTTTATAGCTCTCACCTTTAAGGCGATACTGCATTGCCTGAATGCTTATATTGGTTGTCAGCAGGCAGTAAAGTTCACGATCCTTTTTATGCTTCAGCAACCAGCCGGGATCAAGACTGCCGATTTCATTGGCAATGAGCAGGTCATTGAGTGCAACTGTAAAGCCTTTCAATGAAAACGGAACTTTTTTGGAGATGGTTTTACCGCCGGACACCTGAAAATCAAAATATATCGTCATCGTCAGGCCAGCAATCATCTGTGAAAGATAGCTATGCTTTTGCTCATCATTCAGTTCGATGCGGACAATGCTCTGGTCCGGACGCTTTTCCAGAAAGGTAAGCCATCCTGATTCCTTCGGACCACGGTCTATGCGAATTTTAACCGGCAGTGTTTTGTCCGGTGGCGGGCTGTCGGTTTTCAGGATAAGCAGGATTTGTGCCGCTTCTTCGTAATAGGCAACCAGTAGCTCATGCTGGTCTGCATTCACTGTTTTTATCCAGTAGGCACCATTTGATGATACAAGCGTCCAGTTATCGGCTGCACTGTTTCCTGCCAGCGCCTGGCCGATTAACATAAACAACAAAAATCCTGTTACATTTCTTCGCATGAAGCCTGTCCATCGTTATTATAAGTATTCCAGCTACAACCGTTATCTCAATCATCCCCGGGGGTCAGGAAATTGGGAATGTAGAACTCCTTGTATTTATCAATCATGCCGACAACCGCCGTATTGGTAAGCTCATCAACCCTGCGTGGCGGATAACCCAGCGCGGCAAACGGAATATAGGGATCCTTTTCCTGGTGACACTGGTTGCACTCAATCGGGTCTTTATTAATGTCTTTATGCATTAATTTTTTCATCTGTGATTTTTGCTTCTGGCTTAACTGCCTCTCTTCTTTAAGATAGCGCTCGACAAAAGCCTTGTCCTTGTCGCCATGCAGGAAGCTGAAGCTATCGCCCTCAATAGTACCGGGGGCAATTTTTGCACCGTAGTTACCATAAGTCGGATAAAAAGCACTGTCTGCCGTGGCAAATGATTTTTCTATTTCAACAAGTGCTGCGGGATTCTCGGCAGGCTTGCCGGTGTTCTTGTCATACCAGCGAAAAACCAGCTTCTCGTCCTTTTTTTCGGGGCGGATATGGCAGGTCTCACAGGCGACATAGAAAGCATGCATATTAAGGAAACTGCGCACCTCCTTGGACTTGTCATGAGGAACATTACCATGACACAACACGCAGTTACTGGCATTGTCCTGCTGCCGCTCAAATCCGATATGGTGAAAACGGCCTTCAATATAGGGCTGCTCAATTACCCGGTAGCCAAGATCTATGCGGCTCTTTTTACCCTGCTCCGCAATCAGGCTGACGAACATGCGTTCCTCATCCGTGCCTGCCTTACCCATTTCCTTGAGGGAAACCTCAGCCTGCTCCTTACCTTCGAAGCCAAACACCAGTGGATACATGAAATTTCCGTACCACACCGTAAAGGCCATGAGAAAAACAACATACCCCTTGAAAATCAGCGCCTTGAAAAACTTCACCATTCGTATTCCTCCCCGCCAAAGTTCTGAGGCTTGATTTCATCCTCAAGTCCGTTCTCGATCATTACACGGACATACTCGTTGTAATGCTCATGAATCATATCGTGTTCATTCAGGTAACCGGTCAGCCAGACGGTGGCCGCCGGGAATTTTTCAGGTGCGTAATGCACGTTATACCAGTGCACAAAGAACAGGAACAGCACCGCCAGCAATGCCTCGTCCGTGTGCATGATATAGGCAGCATTCAGCACATAGCCGGGGATGATATGTGAAATTTCGTCACGCCACCACAGGGCAGCACCAGCCGGACCCAGGATGGGAATACCCCAGTAC
>JAJRTD010000104.1 GCA_024278435.1 Gammaproteobacteria bacterium
CATCAGGCAACTCCTCCGGCATGCAGGCAGGCATCGGCAATGTTTTTTGCAGAGCCCGGAATGGCCAGCTTGCGCGCCGCGACCGCCATGACTAACAGGCGTTCGCGGTTGGCAGAAAAATCGTTGATGACGTCGCTTAACCAGTCCGCGGTCAGTACATTCTGCTGCTGGATAATCGCTGCCCCTGCCTGCTCCAGGTACCGCGCATTTACAGTCTGGTGATCATCCACCGCATAGGGATACGGTACCAGCACCGAAGCCACTCCTGCCGCCGCCAGTTCAAAAACCGTCATTGCTCCCGCTCGGCAGATAACCAGGTCGGCCCATTGATACACCGCCGGCATATCATCAATAAATGCTTCCACCCTTGCATCGACACCGGCCTCTTTATAAAAGGCCTTTGCCGCTTCAATATTTTTTGCACCGGTCTGGTGAATAACCTCGGGGCGTTCAGCCTCATCCAGCCTGGCCAGTGCCTGCGGAACCAGCTCATTCAGTTTGACAGCGCCCAGGCTGCCGCCGATAACCAGCAAACGCAGCCTGCCCCGGTGCTCGCTGAAACGTTTTTCCGGCACTTCCAGCTCGCAGATCGACTGCCTCACCGGATTACCGGTGGTCTTGCCGTTCTCGAACACGCCGGGGAAAGCCTGCAATACCACGCGCGCCAGTTTTGCCAGTATCCTGTTGGTTAAACCGGGAATGGCATTCTGCTCATGTACAATCAGCGGTTTTCCGGTCAGCCACGCCATCAGCCCGCCGGGACCGGAGGCGAAGCCGCCCATACCTAAAACAGCACAGGGTTTTGTTCTGCGTAAAACGGCCAGCGCCTGCCAGCAGGCAGTCAATAAACCTAATGGTGCGAGCAACAGCGTCAGGGTGCTTTTGCCGCGCAGACCAGTGATACTCAACCACTCAATCGGGTAACCGGCCTGCGGCACCAGGCGCGACTCAATGCCGGCTTTTGTTCCCAGCCACACCACCGGAATACCGCGCGAGCGCAGTTCATCGGCAACCGCCAGCGCGGGGAATACATGGCCGCCTGTGCCGCCAGCCATAATCAGTACCGGGCGCACATCGATCATAACAATGCCCCCTGCCGGTAACGTGAGGTTCTTGCTGCCGCGTTTCTTGCACTCTGCTGCTTACGTACACGCGCGGACTGTTTACGGGATTTTTTCTTGCTCGCCTGTTTGGCAATACCCGTAGTTTCGTAGTGAATACGCATCAATAAACCGATTGCAATGCAGCACACGACCAGGCTACTGCCGCCATAACTCATTAAAGGCAGGGTCAGGCCCTTGGTTGGCAACAGGCCGACATTTACGCCCATGTTAATGACAGCCTGCATCGACAGCCAGATACCGATACCGTAAGCCATGTAGGCGGCGAAGTAATTGCCCACTGCCTCGGCCTGTGAAGCAATTTTAAAGGCCCTGAAAAACAGGATGGCATACAGGATTACCACGACTGAAACACCGACAAAACCCAGTTCTTCCGACAGCACCGCAAACAAAAAGTCGGTGTGTGATTCGGGAAGGTAAAACAGTTTCTGTACGCTGCCGCCGAGGCCGGTGCCAAACCAGCCGCCGGTGCCAATGGCGATCAGTGACTGTGTCAGCTGGAAACCGCTGTCGAAAGGATCTGCCCACGGGTTGGCAAACGAAGTCAGACGCTGCATGCGGTACGGTGAGGTCACCACCAGCATCATGGCCGCACCGGCAAACAGGGCGACAAAGGAAATAAACTGCACAAAGCGCGCACCGGCTAGAAAGGTCATGCCCAGTACCGTACCCATAATAACAACGGTGGCACCAAAATCCGGTTCAAGCAGTAACAGCAGGCCAGCCAGTCCGACCATAAGCATGGGCTTTAAAAAGCCCCACAATGAACGCCGTACCGCGTCACCGTGGCGCACCAGGTAACCGGCCACATAAATAACCAGGAACAGTTTCACCAGTTCCGATACCTGCAGGTTAAAAACGCCCAGTGGCAGCCAGCGGGTACTGCCGTTAACGGTTTTACCAACACCGGGAACCAGTACCAGCACCAGTAAAAACAGCGCAAAAACCAGCAGCGCCATACCGGATTTTTCCCACTGCACCAGGCGCACCTTGAACACGACCAATGCGGCGAACAGACCGATGGCAACGAATACCAGCTGGCGCTGCAGGTAATAAAACGGGTTGGAAAAGTTCCGGTCGGCAACACTGATGGATGACGATGCCACCATAATAATGCCGATGGTCAGTAGCGAAATAAAGGCAATGGTTAATACCGGGTCAAGGTCATCCAGCCCGAACCAGTGAATAGACTGGCTGCGCTTCGCATTGAAACCCGGTAGCCGGGCAAACATGTCGGCGGCGATGCTCATGACTTCAATGCCTCAACTGCCTGCATAAAAGCTTCACCGCGATGCTCAAAGCTGTCAAACATATCAAAGCTGGCGCAGGCCGGTGCCAGCACCACATTATCACCGGGCTGCGCCAGCTTCCCGGCCAGTGACTGCGCAGCGGTAACGGCAGAAGACAGATCATCCACGCATTCAACCGGCACAGCTTCGGGCATCACCGCAAGCAGTTTTTCACGGTCCCGGCCAAACAGTACAACCGCGTGGCAATGCTGTTTTATTA
>JAJRTD010000105.1 GCA_024278435.1 Gammaproteobacteria bacterium
AACCTTCACTTCGCCCTTCTGGGTAAACTTTAGTGCATTGGAAACCAGATTAACAATGATCTGCCGGATACGTGTCGGGTCACCCATCAGGTAATCCGGCAGGCTGTCATCAATCTGCTGCACCAGTGACACGCCCTGCTGCTCGGCCTTTAACGAATACAGGGTAACAATGTCGTTTACGATATGTTTCAGGTTAAACGGGATATTTTCAAAACTCAGCTTGCCGGCTTCGATCTTTGACAGGTCAAGAATGTCATTGAGAATAGCCAGCAGGGCATCGGCCGATTTATGCGCGGTTTTGACAAACTCTTTTTGCTCATCACTCAGCCGGGTATCTTCCAGCAACTGCAGGGTGCCGATCACGCCATTCATCGGGGTGCGTATTTCATGGCTCATATTGGCCAGGAACTCGCCTTTTGCCTGGCTCATCTTTTCCGCCCTGTCACGCGCTTCTTTTAGCTGCGCCTCGATTTTTTTGCCGTGCTGAATCTCATCTTTCAGGTTTTCATTGAGGTTTTCCAGATTGGAACTGGCCCGGGTCAGGTCATTAATCAGAGCTTCATTTTTATACGACAGTTCCAGCTCAGCAATGGATGATTTGTACATGCGGTGCACTGCCATAATCATCACGCCGAGGAAGAAACCGGTCATGGCCGACAGCGCGTAATACACTTCACCGCCCATATAAAACAGCCGGATCATTAATGGTAGCAATACGCAGCCCACATAACCGTAGTAAACCCAGGCCACCGAGGAATAGGCAACACCGGTGGCGGAAACCCCGACCAGAATAAAGGCCAGGATAATCTGGTGCAGTTCATTGTAGGGAAACATCAGGGTGGATGATATTCCCCAGCCGGCACCGGTGAGAAAAACCGAGACCAGGTACCAGCGTCGAATAATAAATTTATTAACCGGCAGCCGACTTTCATCAGCGTACAACTTGAAGTAATGCACCACGAAACGGTAGAAAAACAACAGCAGCATCATGCCGAGCCAGACACCCAGTACTTCATGCGGCAGGTCCTTCCAGATAAGCCCGACCCAGATAATAGCCATGGCAATGCCGGCGATATTACTGAAACCGGAACCGGAAATTAAACGCGCCACCTGGGTTTGCTGAATACGCTCAAGATGCTGGCTTTGCGATCCCGGGATCAACTTGCCAGCATCTATAGCCGGATTTTGCGTTTGCGTTATCATTGCGGATTTCAAGAATATTTCTTATTCATTACCTATAAAAAGACTACTCTGAAAATAGCCTATCACGGCGACAAAAGCCATGATTTACCATGGAACAGGCACTTATATCGCGGTACAAGCAGAAGCTTTAAAAGCGATTTACCACAGAGGCACGGAGGACATAGAGAAAACCCTTTAAACTGTTTTGCGCCGTAGGCGCCAAACAATAAAAACCTCTGTGTCCTCCATGCCTCTGTGGTAAAAGCTTTTGACTTTGCTTTTGCTATCGCCTGGATCAAATCAGGCTTCATACTGCTTACACATTGGCAAAACGTCCCGCCTTGCCCAGCCAGCGCCGAACCAGCGGCTGCACCGCCTGCGGGTGCTGCTGGATTATATAATGCGCCGCCGCCCTGACCTCATCGAACCAGTGCTCATCACGCACCATGTCGGCAATGCGCATTTGCATCAGGCCGGTCTGACGGGTTCCGAGAACCTCACCGGGGCCGCGCAACAGCAGGTCCTGTTCCGCCACCTTAAAACCGTCATTGGTTTCACGCAGAATACCTAGTCGCTGCTTGCCCTGCCGGGAAAGCGGTGGCTGGTACATCAGCACACAGGCACTCTGTTTACCGCCCCGGCCGACACGACCCCTGAGCTGGTGCAGCTGGGCCAGCCCCAGGCGTTCCGCGTTTTCGATAACCATTAACGAGGCATTGGGCACATCAACGCCGACCTCTATCACGGTGGTGGCAATCAGCAGGTCAATTTTCTGCTGCTTGAAGCGGTTAACGACCGACTGCTTGTCCTGCTGATTCATGCGGCCATGCACTAGCGCCACACGAACATTTTTTAATTCCGCGGTTAACTGCTCAGCAGCAACCTCTGCCGCCTGGCACTGCAAGAATTCCGACTCTTCGACCAGGGTGCACACCCAGTAGGCCTGTTCGCCTTTTTCACAGGCGTTTTTTATGCGCTCAATCACTTCCTCACGGCGTGCGGTTGAAACCACCACCGTGGTCACCGGTTTACGCCCTGCCGGCAACTCGTCGATCACCGAATAATCCAGATCAGCATAGGCGGTCATTGCCAGGCTTCTTGGTATCGGCGTGGCAGTCATGATCAGCTGGTGCGGCACCACCCTGTTTTTCCTGTCAGCAGACAGACCCTTTTCACGCAGGGCCAGGCGCTGATGCACGCCAAAGCGGTGCTGCTCATCCACAATCAGCAATGCCAGGCGGTTGAAAATCACCTCATCCTGGAACAGGGCGTGGGTCCCGATCACCAGCTGCACCGAACCGCTTTTAATCAGCTCCAGCTTGTGCTGACGTTTTTTGCCCTTGTCCTTGCCGGTAAGCAGAACACAGTTTTCCTGCTCGAACCACTGGCTGAAATTAACATAGTGCTGCTCAGCCAGTATTTCTGTCGGCGCCATGATCGCCACCTGGAAACCGTTATTGACCACCGCCAGCGCGGCAGCAGCCGCAACCACGGTTTTGCCGGAGCCGACATCACCCTGCACCAGACGCAACATGGGCTGTGACTGATTTAAGTCGGCAAAGATTTCACTGATAACTTTTTTCTGGGCGGCCGTTAAATCAAAACCCAGCTGTTTTTCAAATGACCGGTACTGCGCAGCATTGATTTCCAGCTTTTCCGCCCGGGTCTGTTTTACCTGCTGGCGCACCTGCAACAGGCTTAGCTGGTGGGCCAGTAATTCTTCAAACAACAAACGCTGTTGCGCCCTGTTTTTACACTGGTTTAACAGTTCAACACTGGCCTCCCGGTCAGGGCGGTGAACATCGCTCAGCGCAGTTACCAGGTCAGGAAAACGGTATTTCCGCAACACCTGCTGCGGCAGCCAGTCGGTTAACACCCCCTGGTTGATCCGGTTTAACACCTGGTCGGATATTTTTTTTAACAGCGTCTGGTGCACCCCTTCGGTTTTCGGATACACCGGTGTTAAACATTGATCGACTACGCCCTCGTCCTGTAGAACAATCCTGTATTCGGGGTGAACCATCTCCAGCCGCAACGAACCCCGCCGGGTTTCACCAAAACAGCGCAGACGCTGACCTTTAACCAGGTTGCTCTGCTGGGCTTTGTTAAAGTGAAAAAAACGCAGCACAATGGAGCCGGTATTGTCAGACAATCGGCACAACAAACTGCGCCGGCCGCGGCCACCGTATTTTAGCTCGCTGTGCTCAATAACCCCTTCAACCAGCACCTGCTGACCCGGCTGCAAAGAACCCAGCGCGGTGACCCGGGTGCGGTCTTCATAGCGCAGGGGCAGATGAAACAGTACATCCTGTACCGTATAGATTTCCAGGCGTTTGAGTTTTTCTGCTACCGCCGGGCCGACCCCTTTTAATACCTGTACGTCCTGGTACTCAAAATTCTCCATTTCTATATCGTCCATAGGTCTGACCGGCCACGCATCAGGCGGTAGCAGAAAAATGCATTCCGCGACGCTTACAGATGTAAAACGGCATCCATTTCAACACCGGCATCTTTGGGCAAGGCAGCTACCCCGATCGCGGCACGCGCAGGATAGGGCTGTTGAAAATACTCCGCCATCACTTCATTGACCTGCGGGAAGTTTGACAGGTCGGTAAGAAAAATATTGAGTTTCACCACATCGGAAAGGTCGCCACCAGCGGCCTGGGCAACCGCCAGCAGGTTCTGGAATACACGATGAATCTGCTGCTTGATATCACCGTCGACCATTTCCATGGTTTCCGGCACTAACGGGATCTGGCCGGACAGGTAAACCGTTGAACCGGTTTTAACCGCCTGTGAATAGGTACCGATTGCCTGCGGCGCTTTATCAGTGGAAATAATTTCTTTTGCCATTGTTTACTCTTGATTCCTGATTACGGGTATTTAATTTATATCGACTTACATACGCATAATACGCATCACGCTGGGAATGCGGCGCAAGCGGCGCATAATGGTCGCAAGATGATCCCTGCCGGTGACCTGCAGCAAATACAACAGGTTGATCGAGAAGCCATCCTTGTCTTCCATATAAACATTTTCAATGTCAGCGCCACAGTCGGAAATAACCGTGGCGGTCCTGGCCAGCAGGCCCGGGCGGTTTTCTATTTCCAGTTTTATTTCACAACTGAATTCACCACTGGCATCCTCCGCCCACTGCACATCAATATAATTATCCTGGCGTTTCGATATCGACTCAAGGTTTTTACAGCCCTCGCGATGCACCACAATACCGCGGCCCTTGCTTAGCTTGGCAACAATCTGGTCACCGGGAATGGGGTAACAGCAGCGGCCATAGGAAACCACCATGCCTTCGGTACCGCTGATCGCCAGCGCGGACTGGGATTTCATTTCACGGGTTTCTTCTGAATCACCATCTGAAACACGTTCCGGAACCAGCCGCCTTACCACCAGGCTTGGCGGGCGGTTGCCCATGCCGACATCTTCCAGCAGCTCACCGATACTGCTGAAATTATATTCTTTTAACAGGGCATCAATATTCTCCTGCCTGACATCATCCATACGCATACCCAGCGGTTTCAAACAGCGCTCCAGCAATCGCCGCCCCTGTGACATGGCCTCATCGGCCTGCATGTTTTTCAGGAAGTTACGGATATTACTGCGCGCCTTGGCGGTGACCACGTAATTCAGCCAGGCAGCATTGGGCCGTGAGTCCGGCGAGGTGACAATTTCAACGGTCTGGCCGCTGTACAACGGTGTGTTCAGCGGGGCGAAGCTGTGGTCCAGTTTTGCAGCAACACAATGGTTGCCGATATCGGTATGCACGGCATAGGCGAAATCCACCGGCGTAGCGTTGCGCGGCAACTTCATAATATCACCGTCCGGGGTATATACATAAACCTCGTCATGGAACAGGTCGACCTTGACGTTTTCCAGGAACTCCAGCGAATCGCCGGCCGACTGCTGCATTTCCAGGATACCGGTGAGCCAGTCACGCGCCCGGGCATGGGCGGCAATGGTGCCGGTTTCATCCGGTGATTTATACAGCCAGTGGGCGGCAATGCCACTTTCGGCAAACTTGTCCATCTCATGGGTGCGTATCTGCACTTCCATGGGAATACCGTGCGGCCCGTACAGCGCGGTGTGCAAGGACTGGTAACCGTTGCTTTTGGGAATGGCAACGTAATCTTTAAAGCGGCCGGGAATCGGCTTAAACAGGTTGTGTACAATGCCCAGAACCCGGTAACAGTCATCGACCGAGTCCACCAGCACCCGCAGCGCATACACATCAAGAATCTTGCTAAATGGCAGACCCTTGTCTTTCATTTTTTTATACACGCTGTATAAGTGTTTTTTGCGCGAAACAATCCGGGCGTCAATTTCCATATCAACCAGTCGTGCACTCAATGCCTGGTTGATTTTTTCAATGATCTCCTTGCGATGACCACCGGCCTTATTGATGGCGTTCTCCAGCACCCGGTAACGCATGGGATAAATGGCTTTAAAAACCAGGTTTTCCAGCTCGTGGCGAATGGTATAGATCCCCAGCCGATTGGCGATAGGGATATAGATATCCAGGGTTTCCTGGGCGATGCGCCGGCGTTTTTCCGGTTTCAGCGCCCCCAGGGTTCGCATATTATGCAACCGGTCAGCCAGCTTGATCATAATAACCCGGATGTCCTTGGCCATCGCCAGCAGGACTTTCTGGATATTTTCGGCCTGCTGCTCGATTTTGTTTTTAAACTTGATGTGGGTCAGCTTGCTGACGCCGTCAACAAGGCTGGCTACATCCTGGCCGAATTCACGTTCAATCAGTTTTCGTGTGGCAGGCGTATCTTCCAGCACATCATGCAGGATTGACGCCGAGATACTTTTAACATCCATGTGCATTTGCGCCAGAATACGGGCAACGGCAATGGGGTGGTAGATATAAGGTTCACCGGATACGCGCAACTGGCCTTCGTGCGCCTGGGCGCCAAAAAGATAGGCCCGGTAAACTTCCTTAACCTGTTCCTGGTCCATATATTGCGCGATCAGGTCACACAGGTCGGAAATCAGGAAACGCTCATCCTCTGCCGACCGCTGTTCATTTGTTTTGACGGTTTTATTCATTGCGCTGATTCAAACGGCAGAAAAACAATGGGCGCAGTGAATACACATGGCCATGTGTATTCACTGCGCCCATGGGAAAAACCGGCAGACAGTTTACAGGCTGTCTCTGAGACTATCTTTAAGTTCAGCAGATAAATCACCTTCAATCATCGCTTCAAGATCATCAATCGAGGTCTCTTCCGGTGCGTTCAGGATTTCCTTGTTAATCAGGTTTTCCGCAATTTCGCGTAATGCCAGAACGGTTGGCTTGTCATTGTCTTCCGGCACCAGTGGCTCGGCCCCCATTGCCAGCTGACGTGCACGCTGAGCAGCAATCAATACCAGCTCGAAGCGGTTTTCTACGTTATCAAGGCAATCTTCTAC
>JAJRTD010000106.1 GCA_024278435.1 Gammaproteobacteria bacterium
AGCTTTGATTCTGACTTTACGAAAGGAGTTCGGCTGCTTGTCGAGCTTCATCTGCTGCGGACGCGAACCTTCGATCTTGCGCTCTATCCACAGAAATGCTTCGGTCCATACCGTTTGCGGACAGGCATAACCACACCAGACGCGCCCGGCTAATGCCGTCACGAAAAACAGACCCAGGGCGGCGACGATCAGCAGTAATGCAAGGTAAAAGAAATCCTGCGGCCAGAACACCATATTAAAGATGTAGAATTTACGTTCCGGTAGATCAAATAACACCGCCTGGCGACCATCCCACTGCAACCAGGGAACGATATAATACAGGCCAAGCAACGACACCACGCCCATGGTACGCAGCGCGGCGAACAATCCATGCACCTCACGCGGATAAATCTTCTGACGTTTTTTATAGAGCGAATGCTCGGTTTCGTTATCTAGCCTGGCGTCGTCGTCCGTTATAACATCACCGACTTTAACCTTAGCTCTGGATTCGTTATCAAGCATTATTAGCTTATTACCTAATACTGTTATTTGTAGACAAAAGCAATCTCTGAATATTCGTCCATATCATCCATCCATCAATTTAATGTGTCACTACCGGCAGCAGCGGGAATTTTAATTACACCGGAGATGAAGAACTACTTTTCTGCTATTGAGTCTTCTTCTGCAACCGCTCTGGCTACTTCAATCGCTTCAGCCCTTGCTCTTTCTCTGGCTTTATTAATGGCCTCACAGGGCTTCAAAAAGTAGCAGGTCGAAGCAGCTGTTATAACGCCAAAAGACCAGAACATGAAAAAGCTGATGGTATAACTACCCAGTCGACTAATTTCGTAGTCAACAAATATATCAGCAGGGTCAAACGCAGCAGTAAACAACACAGTCGCAATTCCGGCCGTAATAAAAGACGGCCACAAGATGGCTACCACACGTTGTATCAAAGGTATCGCTTCCATGCGGATATATTACACATAGATTAATTCCATGTATACACCAGATCTAATCTGATTCGTGAGACAGACTGTATACGTATCCTGCCAGAACATGTGATTTAGCTTTGCCCAAAAACTCGCTGTGAGCAGGCATTCTGCCGTTACGACCTTTAGCGATGGTTTCCTTGATGCTGCGAGGAGAGCCACCATATAGCCAGATGTTATTACTCAGGTTA
Organism: Gammaproteobacteria bacterium; assembly: GCA_024278435.1. Taxonomy (GTDB): domain Bacteria; phylum Pseudomonadota; class Gammaproteobacteria; order SZUA-229; family SZUA-229. The sequence goes on from JAJRTD010000106.1 coordinate 1,163, forward strand.
GGCGCACCTAATGCCTGATTGCCCGTGCCACCAGGCATGTGACAACCAACACAGAACATATCAAATTTAACTTTACCCGCTTCGGCCAGTTTCGTATCAACATCACGACCAGCCAGGCTCATCACATAAGTCGCTACCTGATTAACACCTTCTTTACCACCTAGAGGGCCTTCCCAGGCAGGCATCGTGCCCATACGACCATACAAAATCGTTTCTTCAATCTTCTCAGGTGAACCACCGTGTAACCAGTCATTATCACGGAGGTTAGGGAAACCAGCCGCACCACGAGCATCAGAGCCGTGACATACCGCACAGTAGGTAACAAATAACCGTTCACCAGCATTCATCGCAGCGGCATCACTGGCAAGTTCTGCAATAGGCGTCTTTTCAAACTGTGCGAACAATGGGCCAAACTCTGCATCAGCTGCTGCTACTTCAGCTTCATATTCACCAACTTCTGTCCAGCCAAGTATGCCCTTAAAAGAGCCCATGCCCGGGTAAAGAATCAGATAGCCGATAGCGAAGAACAGGGTGAAGTAGAACATGAACAACCACCAGCGAGGCAGTGGATTATTCAACTCCTGCAGATCTTCATCCCACACATGCCCGGTTGGCACTCCTTCCTCAGTTTCAGCTTTATTCGTGCCTGTTAACAGATAGAACAACCAGACGATACCGCCACCGGCTATTGCAATAATAAACCAACTCCAGAATTCGCTGGTAAAGTCAGACATAATAATTCCTCATAACTTTTGTTTTATTCAAACCGGTGTGGCTAACGCCAGTACGGCTCGTTAAATTTATATAATTCAAGTTTATAGACGCCATCTTTATGCACCACGACGCTGTTCATCAGTCGGGTCTTTGTCGTCATCAAGCGCCATTCTTGCCGCTTCGTCAAAGCTGCTTTTACGTTTGCCGCTCCATGCCCAGAAGACAACGCCGACAAAAAACACAAAAGCAAAAACGGTCCAGGCCGACTGCCAGAATACTTCTATTGATGATGGTTCCATTTGCCTTATCCCGATAGATATTTATGGTTAACGACGCTGCTTTACGTGCAGACCCAGCGACTGTAGATAAGCGACAACCGCATCAAGCTCGGTCTTACCTTCCAGTGCTGCTGGTGCAGCTTCGATCTCAGCATCGCTGTATGGATGACCAAGGGTAACCAGCGTCTTCATCTTGGCCTGAATATCACTGCCATCCAGTGCGCTAGCGCCCAGCCACGGGTATGAAGGCATGATTGACTCAGGCACTACATCTCGCGGATTAGTCAGATGTACACGGTGCCAGTCATCAGAGTAACGACCGCCAACACGTTGTAGATCAGGCCCGGTACGTTTTGAACCCCACAGGAATGGACGGTCATAGATAAACTCACCAGCTACAGAATAATGACCATAACGTTCAGTCTCTGCACGGAAAGGTCGGATCATCTGAGAGTGACAGCCAACACAGCCTTCACGGATATAGATGTCACGGCCTTCTAACTGTAATGCGGTATAAGGCTTTAAACCTTCAACCGGCTCAGTCGTTGAATGCTGGAAGAACAGAGGCACGATCTGTGCGAGTCCACCCCAGAGTACAACGACCAGCGATAAAACAATCAAGACACCGACTTTGGTTTCAACTTTATCTTGAATAGTTGACATTATTAATTCTCCTCGACTCTAGTGTGCCGCTTCTAATGAGCAGCCGCTGGCTCAGGAATAACAGCATTTACCGCTTTACCCTGTGCAATGGTTTTATATACGTTGTACGCCATGATCAGCATACCCGTCAGGAATAACGCACCACCACTGGCACGAACGATGTAGAACGGATGCATAGCCTGCACACTTTCGACAAAACTGTAGGTCAGGGTGCCATCACTGTTGATCGCACGCCACATCAGACCTTGCATGATGCCTGAAATCCACATCGATGTGATGTACAGCACGATACCGATAGTCGCGACCCAGAAATGTGTCTCGATCAGTCTCTTGCTGTAAATTTCAGTATCAAATAATTTTGGAATCAGGAAGTACATAGCACCGATACTCACCATCGCTACCCAGCCAAGCGCACCTGAATGTACGTGTC
>JAJRTD010000107.1 GCA_024278435.1 Gammaproteobacteria bacterium
TCCCCGGAAGATGTCAGAAATGAAGTGCGCGCGGCCTGTGAGTCCATCGAGTTATCCAATAGCGTAAGCAGCGACAGTTCACTTAACCTTGCGGTTGACAGTGCCGGCAATGAATTATCCGAAAATACATTACAGCGGGCATCCGATGTACCGATGTATGCCGCTGACGCTGTTTTACGTCGCGCTGCCTCACTGCAGAAAACCGTTGATGCACAGACCCTGTGCGCGCGCCTTAACAGCGCAGAAGCTGACCGTCTCGGTGTCAGCAGTGCTGGCAGCGTACAGGTGAAGCAGGGTGACAATATTGCGACGCTGACACTGGTAATTGATGACAGTATTCCCGATGCCACGCTGTGGATCCCTTCCGCGGTTGAAGGCAATGAACGGCTGGGCGCAGCATTTGGCGTGGTAAGCATTGAAGGTGTGGGCTCAGAAGCGGCAGGTTCGAACGCATGAATGAAATGATAGACAACCTTTTGGCCACCGGCCTTGAGCTGTGGAACTGGTTCCCGGCAGACTGGCAGACGTTTTTACTGATCCTGGGCAAGGTGGTTCTTATTCTTGTGCCGTTAATGTTATGCGTGGCATACATTACCTATGCCGAGCGCAAGATTATCGGTTATATGCAGGTACGTATCGGACCCAACCGTGTCGGTCCGCGCGGCTGGCTGCAGCCCATTGCCGATGCCATGAAGCTGCTGTTTAAAGAAGTTATCATACCGACCAGGTCTGACAGGTTTTTATTCCTGCTGGCACCGGTATTGTCCATCATGCCGGCACTGGCGGCCTGGGCGGTGATCCCGTTTGACCGCGGCATGGTACTGACCGATGTCAATGCCGGCCTGCTTTATATCCTGGCGCTGACCTCAATCGGTGTCTACGGTGTAATCATTGCCGGCTGGGCATCCAATTCCAAGTACGCTATCTTGAGTTCACTGCGTGTCGGTGCGCAGATTGTGGCCTATGAAATTGCCATGGGTTTTGCCCTGGTCGGGGTACTGATGGCCAGTGGCAGCCTGAACATGGGTGACATCGTTGAAGGCCAGGCTGGTGGTATTTCCAGCTGGTATATCTGGCCGCTGCTACCGCTGTTCTTTGTCTACTTTATTTCCGGTGTGGCGGAAACCAACCGTGCACCGTTTGACGTGGCCGAAGGTGAATCCGAGATTGTTGCCGGTTTCCACGTCGAGTATTCCGGCATGGCATTCGCGGTTTTCTTCCTTGCCGAATACGCCAATATTATCCTGATTTCTTCATTGACCGCGCTGATGTTCCTCGGTGGCTGGTTGTCACCATTTGAAGGTTTTGTTGAAGCCGGTCACTGGCTGGGTGAAACCCATATTTTCTGGTTCTTTGCCAAGGCCTGTTTCTTTGCTTTCTGTTTTCTCTGGTTCCGTGCCACCTTCCCGCGTTACCGTTATGACCAGATCATGCGCCTGGGCTGGAAAGTATTTATTCCGGTAACCATTGTCTGGCTGTTTGTTGAAGCGGTAATGGTTGTGGCTGAAGTCGGTCCGTGGGCAGTGTAGGGGTAGCGACATGAAATCAATATTACATTTTTTCAAAAGCTTCCTGTTCTGGGAATTATTCCAGGGCCTGGCGGTTACCGGCAAATACCTGTTCTCGCCCAAGATTACGGTGCAGTACCCGGAAGAGAAAACCCCGATGTCACCGCGTTTTCGCGGCCTGCACGCGCTGCGCCGTTATGCCAACGGGGAAGAGCGCTGTATTGCCTGCAAACTGTGTGAAGCCGTTTGCCCGGCACTGGCCATTACCATTGACTCGGAAGAGCGTGAAGATGGCACCCGCCGCACCACGCGTTACGATATCGATTTATTCAAGTGCATTTACTGCGGTTTTTGTGAAGAAGCCTGTCCGGTAGATTCCATTGTTGAAACCCACATTTTTGAGTATCACTTCGAACAGGCCGGTACCCAGATAATGACAAAACAGAAACTGCTTGAAATCGGTGACAAATACGAGGCGGAAATTGCCGCCAATAAGCAGGCGGATGCGGCCTATCGCTAGGGCGACAGGCAATGAAAAGTGAAAAATGAAAAATGAAAAATAAAACCAACAATAACCGTGTTTCTTTGCGCCATAGTGTGCAGGGTCTGTGGGAACTGTAATGAATATTACTGACTTTCTGTTTTTTGTTTTTGCCGGGCTGGTTATTGCCGCTGCGCTGGGCGTGGTGCTGTCCCGCAACCCGGTCCACTCGGTGCTGTTCCTGATTCTGACTTTCTTTGCCTGCTCGGCAATCTGGCTGATGCTGGAAGCGGAGTTCCTGGCCATTACCCTGGTACTGGTTTATGTCGGTGCGGTGATGGTGCTGTTCCTGTTCGTGGTGATGATGCTGGACATCAACGTGGCAAAAATGCGTGAGGGCTTTGTTAATTACCTGCCTGTCGGCGCCCTGTTTGCGGTAGCGATTGTTGCCGCCATGATCTGGGTGGTCGGCCCGGTCGGTCCGGACGTAATGGGTACGGCTTCACTGGACCAGGCGGTCAGGCACGCGGCTGACTACAGCAATACCGAGGCCCTGGGCGAGATTTTATATACCGACTATGTGCTGCCATTTGAAATCGCTGCAGTGATCCTGCTGGTTGCGATCATCGCGGCCATAGCATTGACCCTGCGCCGCCGTCCGACAACGAAATACCAGACGCCGGGCAAACAGATCAAAGTAAAACGTAACGACCGTCTGAAAATCATCAAGATGGATGCCGAGGTTTCGAATGATTGATTCAAGCATGATCGGTTTAACCAGTTACCTGACACTGGCGGCAATCCTGTTTGCCATCAGTGTGGCGGGTATTTTTCTTAACCGGAAGAATGTCGTGGTGCTGCTGATGTGCATCGAGCTGATGCTGCTGGCCGCCAATATCAACTTTATCGCCTTTTCGCACTACCTGAATGACAGTGCCGGCCAGGTATTTGTGTTCTTTATTCTGACGGTGGCCGCGGCTGAAGCCGCCATTGGCCTTGCCATACTGGTGGTGCTGTTCCGCAGCCGTCAAACCATTGACGTCGAAGACCTCGACGCACTAAAAGGATAAGCCTGATGGATAACCTTTATCTCGCCATTCCGCTTGCACCGCTTCTGGGTGCCGTTATCGCCGGCTTTTTCGGCGGCCAGATCGGCCGCAAGGGCGCGCATACGGTTACCATCCTGGGTGTCGGTATCGCTTTTGTGCTGTCCCTGATTGCGCTGAAGCATCATGTGTTTGATGGTGCCGCTGCCTATAACCACTCGGTATACGTCTGGATGGTGTCGGAAGGTATTCGCTTTGAGGTTGGTTTCCTGATTGATAACCTGACCGTGATGATGATGGCGGTGGTGACCGGCGTGTCGTTGATGGTGCATATCTACACCATTGGCTATATGGCCGATGACCGGGAAAACTGGCCGAAGGACAGCCTGGCCGGTACCAATTCCTACCAGCGTTTCTTCAGTTATATATCGCTGTTTACCTTCTCCATGTTAATGCTGGTGATGGCGAACAACTTTATGCAGCTGTTCTTCGGCTGGGAAGCGGTTGGACTGGTTTCCTATTTATTGATCGGCTTCTGGTCGGTGCGTCCCACCGCGGTCTATGCCAACCTGAAAGCATTCCTGGTAAACCGTGTCGGCGACTTCGGTTTTATCCTGGGTATCGCGGCAGTGGTGATGTACACCGGCTCGCTGGATTACTACGAAGTTTTCGGCAAGGCAGAGAGCCTGGCCGGGCAGAGCATGAGTATTTTCTCCGGCACCGAGTGGAGCGTGATCACTGTTATCTGTATCCTGCTGTTTGTCGGTGCCATGGGCAAATCGGCACAGATTCCGCTGCATGTCTGGCTGCCTGATTCAATGGAAGGCCCGACACCGATTTCAGCACTGATCCATGCCGCCACCATGGTAACGGCCGGCATTTTCATGGTGACCCGTATGTCACCGCTGTATGAATATTCAGAAGCGGCATTGAGTTTTATTATTGTTATCGGTGCCCTGACGGCCTTCCTTATGGGGCTGGTCGGCATCGTGCAGAACGATATCAAGCGCGTGGTTGCCTATTCCACCCTGTCGCAACTGGGTTACATGACGGTCGCACTGGGTGCATCGGCTTATTCGGCCGCTGTATTCCACCTGATGACCCATGCCTTCTTTAAAGCGCTGTTATTCCTGGCGGCCGGTTCGGTGATTATTGCCATGCACCATGAGCAGGACATGCGCAAGATGGGCGGCCTGAGAAAATACATGCCGATCACCTACTGGACCTCACTGGTCGGTTCGCTGGCATTGATCGGCTTCCCCGGTTTTTCCGGTTTCTTCTCCAAGGACTCTATTATTGAAGCGGTACACCACTCGCAGCTTCCCGGCAGTGATCTTGCATACTACGCCGTTATTTCCGGTGTGTTTATTACCGCGTTTTATACTTTCCGCATGTTCTTCCTGGTATTTCACGGTGAAGAACGCATGGACAGTCATACCAGAGAACATTTACGCGAGTCGCCCTGGGTGGTTACCGTGCCGTTGATTGCACTGGCCATTCCTTCGGTCTTTATCGGCGGTTTTACCATTGGTGACATGCTGTTCGGTGACTATTTCGGTAGTGCGGTCTATATCGCACCGCACCATGAAGCACTGGCCGAAGTCGGCAAGACCTTCCATGGCGCCTGGGCATTTGTTGAGCACGGGTTCTCGGGTCCGGCGCTGTATCTGGCGGCGGCCGGCGTGTTTTCAGCCTGGTATATCTACATGAAGCAGCCGGGCATTGCAGAGAACATAACACAGCGTTGTATCATGCTGTATAACCTGCTTGACCGTAAATATTATTTCGATGATTTTAATTCGGCCTTCTTCGGCAAGGGCAGCCGTACCCTGGGTGATGGCCTGTGGCAGAACGGTGATGTGAAGTTTATTGATGGTGTACTGGTAAA
>JAJRTD010000108.1 GCA_024278435.1 Gammaproteobacteria bacterium
CTTTGAGATCGGTGTAAGTATCGGGGTGATCGGCATCAATGCGGAAAACGCGGAAATGTCACGGGTGCTGAGTGCGGCCGATGTGGCCTGTTACGCGGCAAAAGATTCCGGTCGCAACCGGGTTCATGTCTATGAGCCTTCTGATGAAGCGGTAAGCGAGCGTTACGGGCAGATGCACTGGACGGCAAGAATATCCAAGGCCCTTACAGATAAACGTTTTCAGATTTACCAGCAGCCGATTGTCGGCGTTTTTGATAACAGCCGTAACCATCTTGAAATACTGTTACGCATGATTGATGAAGACGGCAATATTATACCGCCGGGCGCCTTTATGCCGGCGGCTGAACGTTACGGCCTGATGCCGGAGATCGACCGCTGGGTGATCAATGAAGTGTTTACCTATATGGCAAGAAATGATCCGGCAGACCCGGTAAAAGGCACCGATCGTGTGTTTGCTATTAACCTGTCGGGTGACTCGATAAATGACGCGACATTACTGAGTTACATACTCGAACAGAAAGGCAAGCATAATATCTCATTGGAAAATGTCTGTTTTGAAATAACGGAAACCGTTGCCATCAGCAACCTGAGCAAGGCCAGTGTTTTTATCAATGAACTGAAAGATCATGGCTGCCAGTTTGCCCTTGATGATTTCGGCAGCGGTCTGAGTTCGTTTGCCTACCTGAAAAACCTGCCGGTGAATTACCTGAAAATTGATGGCAGTTTTGTCAAGGAGATCAGCCGTGATGAAATTGATCGCACCATGGTTGAATCAATCCAGCATGTTGGCAAGGTAATGCACCTTAATACCATCGCCGAGCATGTGGAAGATGAAGCGACCATGGCGGTACTGAAAGAAATCGGCGTGGATTTTGTGCAGGGATACCACCTGGGGCGGCCGGAAGCGGTTGAGCCCCGGAGTTGACGTGGGTTACCTGCAAAAAAACTTTCCGCAAATAAAAGCCTGAAAAGCGATTCACCACAGAGGCACGGAGGACACAGAGAAAAGCTTTTGTTGTTAATAGCGCCGCAGGCACTATTAACAAAGTAAAACTCTGTGCCCTCCGTGCCTCTGTGGTGAAAAGCTTTTAATGTTTTTTTGAACAGGCGTTTTTCTAAGCCGGTTTATACATAAAGACGTCTGGTCTGACTGTCTGGCGCACTGTGCTCCCATATTTCACCAAACAGATCAGTTAATCTTGCCGCGCGATGCGGGGCGGAAAAGCTGGCGATGGCCTGGTGATTGCGCGGGTTTTCGCTGACACGGTGCAGAAAGCCGCGGCGGTCGACTACCAGAAAACCGCTTTTCTCATCCCTGTATTCAGCCGATGGCTTGTGAATGAAAACAGAACTGCTCAGGTTTTGTGCCAGCCTGAGCAGACAGTGACCGTTGTGCACAGCTTTTTCCGCGTTCTGTACCAGAATACGAACCCGGGTTTTCGAGTGTTTCTTTGCCAGTTGAATAATGGCCTGTTCAACGTCTTTATTGTTGTATATATCTGCAGCCATGTCCTGGGTGAAAATATCAACGCTGAGTTGTGCCTGATTCAGTAGCGCAATAACGGTTTGCCTGTTTTCTTCAACCGTGTCGATATGAAATTCGCCTTGCGCTGTTTCAGCTGATGCCGCTTCCGGTGTTTGCGTGTTACCGTTAAGTTGTTTAAGCATTTTTTTATGCGCAATGCCGGCCTCAAAAAAAACGTCTCCCTGCTCGGTGAAACCCTGTTTTTTATAAAAGTCAGCGGCAGAAACCTGGGCGTGAAGGTAAAGTTGCTTCAGCTTCTGATCGGATGCTGTCTGTAACACATAGTGCAGCAGTTGTGTGCCGATACCGTTGTTACGGTGCTCCGGCAGAACGGCCATGCGGCCGATCCGGCCATCATTTTTCAAGCGGGCGCAGGCTATGGCTTCGTTATCCAGTAATACCAGGAAATGGCGGGCTGTGGCATCGTGTTCATCCCATTCCAGTTCTTCAGGAACCTGCTGCTCCTCAATAAAAACCCGGCGCCGGATTTTTTTCAGCGCGGCTCTGTCACTTTCCCTGTTCCAGTCAGCAGTTAATATTTTAATATTGTCACCGGGCATAGGACTGTCTACCGAATTGCTAGCGGCTTTCTGCTGTGACCAGGGCGCCGCTGTTGAACAGGGAGAGAACGACCTGGCGGTCGCTTTCCGTCATTATTTTTTCCAGTTGCTGAAAGTCGATCTGTTCTTCATCGCAGATCTGTTCAGCAAATGTCTTGCTCACTTCATAATCGTTGCCGTTAACAAATAACAGGGCGGCTGTTTCTGTATGGCTGAACAGGAAATTGGAATAGGGCGATTGCAGCAATGCTGTTTTTCCGGCAATGGCAGACAGTTCATCGAAGTTGATATTTTCCACTTCAGCCGGGATGTCTTCAAACGTGCGGTTATCACTGCAGTACCGGCCCAGCCAGCGTTTAACTTGGCTCTGTTCAATGCTGAGTCCCTGTTTCAGGTAATTGATGAAATCAGCAATCGTGGCATCGGCTATTTCTGCATGGTGTGCGGGTTTGACCGGTTTGCGGTCGCGATAGCGTTCATCGCTGTGAATGTTTTCATTGAGAAAATTAACGTAGTCGCTGGTTATGGTTTTGAGCGAAGGCGCCCTGAAGCCGACCGAGGCTGTCATACAGTGCTCATCATTATGCGCCTGTGCAATGCCGTGGTGGGCGACATTGGGCGGCAGGTACATCATGTCACCGGCATCCAGAAGCCATTCATGTTCGGCAGTAAAACCCTGCAATACGCAGATGTCGGTGTCGTCCAGGGTTTGTTGGGGGAAAACTTCGGCGATTTTCCATAGCCGCCGGCCGCTCAGCTGGATCAGGAACACATCGTAGGCATCGGTGTGCGGACCGACAGAACCGCCTTCGGGTGCGTAGCTCACCATCAGGTCATCAACCCGCCAGTCGGGTATAAAGCGGAACGGTTTCAGTAAAAACTTTATCTCTGGGAAATGGCGTTCAACATCACTGACCAGTAATGACCAGTGTGATTCGGGCAGTTCGGAAAAACGTGATTCGGCAAAAGGCCCGAATTCAACCTGCCACGGGTAGTCGCCGCTTTTCTCCAGCACCAGGCGGGCATTTACATGGTCTTCACAGGCCAGCCCGGCCAGTTCTTCGGCGCTTAACGGTGACTGCAGGTCCGGAAAAGCATTTTTGATCAATAACGGTTTTTTCTGCCAGTAGTGTTTTAAAAAATCCTCAACACTGGTTTCTCCCAGGCAGTGAAAGTTTTTCCAGTCGGTCATGGTGGCAGCCGGTTTGCTATTCCTTGAGTTTTTTCGTCTGTTCTTCCGCGTTACCGATATAGTTAAGCGGGGTCATTTTCAGCAGGTTTTCCCGTACTGCCTCGGGTATTTCGAGGGTATGGATAAAGTCATGGAATGCCTGCCGGGTAATGGTTTTGCCACGGGTCAGCTCCTTGAGCTTTTCGTAGGGGTTGGCAATGCCGTAGCGGCGCATTACGGTCTGTATCGGTTCGGCCAGAACTTCCCAGCTGCTGTCGAGATCCGCTTCGATAGCCTCGGCATTGACTTCCAGCTTGTTCAGACCTTTTAACAGTGACTGGTAGGCGATAAGGCTGTGGGCAAAGCCGACGCCGAGATTGCGTAGCACGGTTGAATCGGTCAGGTCGCGCTGCCAGCGTGAGATTGGCAGCTTGGTGCTCAGGTGGCTCAACAACGCGTTGCCGATACCAAGGTTGCCTTCAGCGTTCTCAAAGTCAATCGGGTTGACCTTGTGCGGCATGGTGGATGAGCCGATTTCTCCGGCAACGGTTTTCTGCTTGAAATAACCCAGTGAGATATAGGCCCAGATGTCGCGTGACAGGTCGATCAGTATGGTATTGAAACGGCAGATGGCATCAAACATTTCCGCCATGTAATCATGCGGCTCAATCTGAATGGTATAGGGGTTGATGGTCAGACCGATGGATTCAATAAACTGCTGTGAAAACGCCGGCCAGTCAATTTCCGGGTAGGCGCTGATGTGGGCGTTGTAGTTGCCAACGGCGCCATTGGCCTTGCCGTAAATTTTTGTGTCGGCAACGTGGTCGCGCTGCTTGCGTAAACGGTAGACCACGTTGGCCAGTTCCTTGCCAACGGTGGTCGGTGACGCGGTCTGGCCGTGGGTGCGGCTGAGCATTGGCTGTGAAGCCAGTTCCAGTGCCTGCCGGGTCAGGTTATCAATAATTTCATCCATTGCCGGCAGCAGTACCTCATCACGACCGGCTTTCAGCATCAGGCCGTGCGACAGGTTGTTGATGTCTTCCGAGGTACAGGCAAAGTGAAAAAATTCAGTACTGGCCTGCAACGAGGCATTGCCATCTATCTTTTCCTTGAGGAAATATTCAACCGCTTTCACGTCATGGTTGGTGGTACGTTCAATGTCCTTGATACGCTGGGCATCGGCCAGTGAAAAATCACTTACGATGGTGTCCAGTATCGCCTGAGCCTCAGCATCCAGTGCCGGCACTTCGCTGATCTGTTCGTGATCGGCCAGTGCCTGGAACCAGCGCACTTCAACCAGCACCCGGTGCCTGATCAGGCCGTATTCGCTGAACAGGTCTCTGAATGCGACCGTTTTTGAGCCATAGCGGCCGTCAACCGGTGATATTGCGGTAAGTTCGTTTAATTCCATCATCGGGAACCTCTAAATCAATTCGTGAATTCGTTTATTGTATGCAAAACACCTGTTTTGACGCGAGCAATGTCGAAATTATATGCCCGGCCGGATGAATCTAGCAGCAATGAATGTGATTCACCATCATTTGCCGGCCGCTTGCGTAAAATTTTCGTTTTAAAACAGGCTAAAACCGGTATTATATCATTGCTTTATAACGTAATGCTTGAAATCGCCGAGGCCGTAAGTAATGAGTGCGTATCGAATTGAAAAAGACAGTATGGGAGAGTTACAGGTGCCGCAGGAAGCGGCTTATGGCGCGCAAACCCAGCGTGCAGTGGAAAACTTTCCCATCAGCGGTATCACTATGCCAAAGGCGTTTATCCAGGCGCTTGGCCTGGTAAAACAGGCCTGCGCCAATGCCAACCATGAACTTGGCGGGCTTGACGAGAAGCGGCGCCGCGCCATTAACTCGATTTGTGATGATATTGCTGTCGGCAAGCTGCTTGATCAGTTTCCACTGGATGTATTCCAGACCGGGTCGGCCACCAGCACCAATATGAACGCCAACGAGGTGATCGCCCATCTGGCAACACAACTGGCAGGGGAGCCGATACACCCCAATGACCATGTCAATATGAGTCAGAGCTCCAACGATGTGATTCCCACCACCATCCATGTCAGTGCCGCCATTGCATGCTCGCAGCAGCTAATACCGGCGCTGAACCACCTGATCACTGTCATCGATCAGAAAGCCGAGGCGGTCGCTGATATCGTGACTACCGGGCGTACCCATTTAATGGACGCCATGCCGGTCAGCCTGGGGCAGGAGCTGTCCGGCTGGTCGGCACAGTTACGCGCGGCGTTAACACATATTGAAAACACCCTGCCTGAAATCCAGCAGCTGGCCATTGGCGGCACGGCGGTAGGTACCGGGATTAATGCCGACAAGGCCTTCGGCGGTCTGGTGGCGGAGCAGTTATCCGTGGCCACCGGCCTGCCGTTCAAAGTCGCGGGCAACCGTTTCGCCGCCTTGAGTTCGCAGGATGCAGCCGTGGCACTGAGCGGACAGTTAAACACCCTGGCCACCGCCTTAATGAAAATTTCAAATGACCTGCGCTGGATGAACAGCGGGCCGCTGGCGGGTATCGGTGAGATCGCGCTGCCGGCATTGCAGCCGGGCAGCAGTATTATGCCGGGCAAGGTCAACCCGGTAATGCCGGAAGCCATGGTCATGGTCTGTGCCCAGGTGATCGGCAATGACACAAGCATTACCATTGCCGGCCAGTCGGGTAATTTCCAGTTAAACGTCATGCTGCCGCTGGTGGCATTTAACCTGTTACAGAGCATCGAGATATTGGCCAACTGCATGCCGCTGCTGGCTGACAAGGCCATCAGCGGCTTTAGCGTTAATGAAGATAATATCCAGGCCGCGTTATCAAAAAACCCGATACTGGTCACAGCCCTGAACACGGTGATCGGTTATGAGTTGGGCGCAAAGATTGCCAAAACCGCCTATGCCGAGAGCAGGTCGGTCATTGATGTGGCAGAAGAAATGTGCGATCTTTCCCGTGCAGAACTGGAAAAGTTGCTCGACCCGCGCAAGCTGACAGAAGGCGGTGTCGAGGGTGGTGCCGGCTGATTAGACAAGCCTTCGGGTGTGCTATACCTTTATTATTAACCCGGCAATAAAAATTGTCGGGTTAATAATGCGATACATGGACGTGCCGCCATGGGCGCAAGCCAATGCGAGTTCGCAAGATACAAGGGATGCTCTGAACAAGTCATCCATGGCTTGCAAGCGCAAGCAAAAGTAAAAATGCGATTTTTTCTTTTGCTTCATTTTCGATGACTTGCAGTCATCGAAAATGGCAACACTTCCTTGTGTTGCAGGACACTCTGACTTAATCAGAGGATCCCAGGCAAGTTCGTACCGTTGCGTCCGTATCTTGCGGACGACAATCCAATGAATCAGGACGATCCATTGGATTGCCAGGTTAGTAGCATAACTATCATAACAGGGTATAACGGTGAATGACGTCCTCGAGAAAATAGCACGCCTGAACGAAATCGGTATCGCCCTGTCATCAGCAGGTGACCTTGCGTTGCTTTGTGACGATATTCTATCCGGCGCAATGGAACTGACCGATGCCGATGGCGGCAGTCTTTACCGTATGTCAGAGGACGGGAATGAACTGGAATTTGTGATCGTGCAAACGTATTCACTGGGTATCCACATGGGTGGTAACAGCGGTCATGATATTCGCTTTCCGGCTATTCCCCTGTTTGTTGATGGCAGGGAGAACAGACGCAATGTGGTCAGCTCGTCAGTACACGATGGGTGCACGATCAACATCGCCGATGTTTATCATGCCAAAGGTTTCGACTTCAGCGGTACGCGCAAGTTCGATCAGCAGACTGGCTATCGCACCCGCTCTATTTTGACCATTCCGCTCAAGAACCATCACAACGAAATTATCGGCGTGCTGCAGCTGATCAATGCCAGGGATCTGGCGACCGGTAAAACCCGCGAGTTCAGCAGAGCCGACCAGCAGCTTGCCGAGTCGCTGGCTTCACAGGCGGCCGTGGCCATCACCAATAACCGTCTGATTGACGAGCAGCGCGCGCTGTTTGAAGCGTTTATCAAACTGATGGCTGATGCCATCGATGAAAAATCACCCTATACCGGTGGTCATTGCAAGCGTGTACCTGAACTGACCATGATGATAGCCGAGGCCTGTCATCGCGCCGACAGGGGCGAACTGAAAGACTTCCACATGACGGACAGGGATCGTTACGAACTGACCATAGCCGGCTGGTTGCATGATGTTGGCAAGGTAACCACGCCTGAATATGTGATAGACAAGGCGACCAAGCTGGAAACGATATATGATCGTATTCATGTCGTGGATACCCGCTTTGAGGTATTAAAACGCGATGCCGTGATTGCGAGCATGGAGGCGAAACTCAGTCGCTTGCAGGCAGATGCTCAGGCAGACTGCACTGATCTTGATCAACAGTTGGCGAATGAAATTGAACGGCTGGATGCTGATCGTGATTTTATTCGCCAGTGCAATATCGGTGGTGAATACATGGATAAAGACAGCCGGCAGCGGATATGCAATGTCAGTCAATATCGCTGGACGGATGCTGAAGGCGTCAGTAGAAGATTGCTGTCCGATGACGAAGTCAATAATCTGAGTGTCGCCAAAGGTACGTTGACTGATGAAGAGCGTCAGATAATCAATAACCACATAGCGGTGACCATCAAAATGCTTGAACGCTTGCCGTTTCCCCGGCATCTGGCTAATGTGCCTGAATATGCCGGTGGTCATCATGAGCGTATGGACGGTAAGGGTTATCCGTGCGGACTGACGCGCGAACAAATGTCACTGCAGGCAAGAATGATGGGGGTCGCGGATATCTTTGAGGCTCTCACCGCCAGTGACCGGCCCTATAAAACCGGCAAGCCCCTGAGCGAGTGTTTGCGTATACTGGGTTTGATGAAACTGGATAATCATATCGACCCCGATATTTTTGATGCCTTTATCCGGCACAAGGTCTATCAGCGATACGCCGAGGCATTTTTGCCGAAAAACCAGATTGATGATGTCAACCACGCGGATATTCCGGGTTATGAGGAGGGTTGATCCGCCTGGTTTTATATGTTCTCGCCTTCGAGATCGTCAGGTGGCACGTCTTTGATACCGTTGATTAACACGGAAGTTTTAAAGCCGCGTTCATTCAGCAGGAACGAGGCGGATGAGCTGCGGCGACCGGTGTCACAATACAAGATGTAATTCTTCAGTGGGTCGAGTTCTTTTGCCTTCAGGCGAAGGGAGATCAGTGGCAGGTGGCTGGCGGATTTTATATGAACCGAGCGGTACTCTGCGGGCAGGCGTACATCTATCCATTCGGCTTCACCGTTGCGTACTTTCAGGCTGGCAGTTGTATAGTCAAGCTCGTTCAGCAGAGGTTCGTTCAGCAGTTCAAGGAAGTTTTCTTTCGACAGTCGGCTGAGGACACCGGCTGTCAGCATAACGACGGAGGCGTTGCGTTTTGTATCGGATATCAGCGCCTCTTCACCAAAACTGTCACCGGTACCGAGTTCAGCCAAACGC
Organism: Gammaproteobacteria bacterium; assembly: GCA_024278435.1. Lineage (GTDB taxonomy): Bacteria > Pseudomonadota > Gammaproteobacteria > SZUA-229 > SZUA-229. Next base: position 8,771 of record JAJRTD010000108.1, read on the forward strand.
ACTTCCTTTTCCTGTTCGGGAACCTTGCGGGTAACCATGCAGCGGCCTGATTTTATAATATAGAAATAGTCACCTGCTTCACCTTCGGTAATGATCTTGTCGCCCGGTTTTACGCTGATGTCTTCAAGGCTGGTGAAAATAGCCTGGATGTTTGCCGGTGGAATTCGACGAAAGGCCTCGGTCTGTAACAGGTGCATCATCCAGTCATCGTCATCTGAATTATCGCTGAGTTCCTCAACCTGGAAGCTGCCGGTCTGGTTCCAGGCCAGCATGGTGTCGAGCAGATCCGCGTTAATCTTGAAAACAGTCACATCCGATGCCGCCATGCAGGAGAAATTGCGGGGGATAATGTGTGCCAGTGCCTGTTTGGCATCAGCCGTTCCGGCTTTTATGGTTTTCAGCCGGTTACCGGACTTGACCAGGTCGACATCGCCTTTCTTCAGGAAGATATGGCGGTCATCCCTGTCGCCTTCATTAAAGACAGCATCACCGGCCGCCAGTTCGAAAACCTCGAGTTTGCCGGCAATTTCTTTCAGGTTTTCAGGTGTTAATGAGTCGAGGGGGTGGTAGTTGTTCAGGTCAAGAAATGAAATCGTTGTGCTCATTTAAATTTACCGCTGAGTAAAATACTGTATAAGTCGATTGCCGCTGCCTTGCAGTTAACCCTGCCTGCCGCTTTGTTCGGTGACGTCAATATACAGTTTAAGGCGTTGTCCCGGCTTGAGGTATTTACCTTTAATGGTATTCCAGCGGTGCAGGTCCTTAACATTTACATTGTACTTGCTGGCAATGCGTGACAGCGAGTCACCGTTTCTTACCGTGTAATGAATCGATTTGATGGTGCTGTTCGGGTTGTGAGTGTTAACCGACAGCTGTGTGGATTTTGTCCAGACAACCAGTTTCTGTCCCTGTCTTAACGGGTCGCGTATTGCCATGCCGTTCCATTTCGCCAGCCGGTGCATGTCTACCTTGTATTTTCTGGAGATGTCCCAGAAACTTTCGCCTTTCTGCACGATGTGATTGATACGTGTGCTGCTGTTACCACGTTTGGTATTTTGTAATGACTTTAATCGCTGGGTTGAAGACAGGGAGTAGCTGGAGGAGTTCTTGCTGGCAACCGGGATCATCAGGTATTTGCCGGCACGGATATTATTGCCACGAATGTTATTCACTTTTTTCAGGTGTTTTACCGAGGTTTTATACTTCTGCGCAATCTCGCCCAGGGTTTCACCGGACTTGATCTTGTGCCGGGTCCAGCGCAGGTGTGCTTCTACTGGCAGTGCTGCATAATTCAGCTTGAACTGTTCCGCTGCATCAACCGGCAGCAGCAGGGTGTGCGGGCCATCGGGATCGGTTGCCCAGCGGTTAAAGGCCGGGTTATAACTGTACAGGGTCTGCAGTTCGATATCTGCCAGCTCGGCAGCCAGGGCCAGGTCGATCTGTGCTTTGGTTTTTACCTGTACAAAACCGGGAGCATCCGGAATGCAGCGCAGGGTGATGGAATAATCTTCCGGGTGGGCAATAATTTCTTTTAGTGCCAGCAGCTTCGGTACGTAGGAGCGGGTTTCCCTGGGTAGTTTCAGGTGCCAGAAATCCGTTGGCCGATTGGCCTTTTTATTGCGGCGGATGGCCCGCTGTACGGTTCCCGATCCTGAGTTGTAAGCGGCCAGTGCCAGCATCCAGTCACCCTTGAACTGCTTGTTCAGGCTTTCCAGGTAGTTGAGTGCGGCCTGTGTTGAGGCATAAATGTCGCGCCGGCCGTCATACCACCAGTTCTGTTTCAGGCCGTAGATCCGGCCGGTTGAAGGAATAAACTGCCAGATGCCGGCTGCCCGTCCATGTGAATAGGCAAACGGCTGGTAGGCACTTTCAACAATTGGCAGTAACACCAGTTCCGTCGGCAGGTTACGTTTTTCTGCTTCTTCCAGAATGTAATAAAAAAAAGGGTCGGCGCGGGTCAGCACCCGTTGCAGATATTTATCATGTTTGGCAAACCAGTTTATTTCGTTCTGTAATGACGGGTGCTGGATGTCGGAAGGCAACTGGAAGCCGGCGCGAAGTCTTGGCCAGATACTATGGGTCGTTTCAGTGCTCAGGTACAGTTGTTCGAACTGTTCAAATTCGAGGTCATCGAGTGAAGAGGTGGGCAGGGCAGTGGTAGTGTCCGGTGCCCGCAGGCTGCTGTCTGATGTCAGCGTTTTTGCCGGTGTGAGCTCAGTGCCAGGGTCGGGGCTCTGGGCTGTTTTTGTTTCGTTACATGCAGTCAGCAGAAGCAGGCTGGAAAATAATAAAACGGATTTCAGGTTAGAAGAAAACAATGTTTTGCACTCTTAAAAAATGTTCTTGTTTTTTATAATTTTTGAAATAGCGGGTGCTTTGTTTGCGTTAAGCTATGTCACTAATTGATCAGCATTACGTGAATGGTCTGCGGTTTTTTATGGCCGGTTTGCACTATAATGTCGCAACGTAAAATGGCCCACCTAATAAAAACGCCATTTTTTGCAATTTCACTGGTTAAATTGTACAACATCAATGGGAAAAAGGGCCTATAGGAGCACAAATGTTGTTGAAATATATACTGATGGTGCCTGCCGCGGTAATCCCGGCCCCGGCGGCTGGGGTGCAAGTATGCGCTATAACGGTACACAGAAGGACCTGTACGGTGCTGAATCGGACACCACCAACAACCGTATGGAGCTGATGGCGGTTATCCAGGCGCTGGAAGCTCTGACCCGGCCCTGTCCGGTTAAAATTTATACTGACTCTAAATACGTGCTTGAAGGCATGACCAAGTGGCTGCCCAACTGGAAAAAAAAGGGCTGGAAAACGGCGGCTAAAAAACCGGTAAAAAATGCCGAATTATGGAAGCGGCTGGATGCGGCGGTACAGGCGAATGATGTCAGCTGGCAGTGGGTAAAAGGCCACTCCGGCCATGACGGCAATGAATATGCCGATGCCCTGGCCAACCGGGCGATTGATGAAATGCTGGAAAATCAGTAACGTGAAAAACCGTGAATCGTTAATTATGAATTGTGCACTGGAATCGTTGCTGACGATTTCAGCATACACTCCATCCATGGAGATAAAAAATGAATAATGAAAAACCAGCAGGTGACCGACAGATTGTTCTGGATACCGAGACCAC
>JAJRTD010000109.1 GCA_024278435.1 Gammaproteobacteria bacterium
CTGGTGGTGTTAACCGGCTATATATTTAATGACTGGTCCCTTCCGAGCGCGTAATCTTGTTATACACATTATATTTTCCAACCGGTTTTTTCATCGGCAGGCGCTTGATGATTTCCAGGGTCTTGCTGTCGTAAACCAGCACCTCGCCATCCATCTCCCAGATGCTGAGCAGGGCGCGTGTGCCATCACGGTTGAACTCGACATGGCCGGAGGTTTTTCCGGGTACCGGCCTCAAGGTCTTTACGATTTCCAGCGTGTTTTTATCGATAATATGCATGATGTCCCTGTTGGGACCAACAAAAACGTCTACCCAGGCATACGGTGTGTTTTCATGACTGCGCATAAAAAATCCGGGGCCCAGGGTTTTTATCTTTTTAATGGTTTTCCAGTTTTTTATATCGATGATACTGACAATGCCTTCACGCAGGTTGGGCGATGCCAGCACCGTGGTGTCCCTGTATTTCCAGGTGATTCCGGAGCCAAGGTGAGGCATGCCCGGCAGGTCGATGTCGGCAATTTTCCGTCCGACGATGAGGTTGATGACCTGGCCGTTCCGGCTGCCACGTGAAGCGCCGATCAAATGCTGGTAGGACTGGTCGAAAAAGAAATCGTCCAGGTAATCATCCAGCTCAATTACCCGTACCGGAAACCGTCCCGCTTCCGCCATGCCTTCGCCCATCTTGTAGTCGTGCACGTAGCCACGGTAAACCGGTGGCGGGTTATCGGTGTAGTTGATCTCCCAGACCTGTTTGAAATCTTTCAGGGCAATAACAAAACTGTTACGGGGCGGTGCGGTATAAACCGCGCTGACACGGGAACTGTTGCCATCGTAATCGGTAACGGGGATCACTTTTATCAGGCTGAGGTCTGTGGCATCTAACAGTACCAGTGTGTGCGGCAGGTAGTTGCCAACCATCACGTAGCGGTCATCGGCAGAAACCGCGGCATTGCGGGTATTGATGCCGGCGCGGATCTCTGCCACCGTTTCCAGGGTGTACATATCAAATTTGCTGATCCAGCCATCGCGTGAGGCGAAATACACATAGCGCCCGTCAGAAGAATACTTGGGCCCGCCGTGCAGGGCAAAGCGCGACTTAAAGCGGTGAATGGGTTCCATTTTATCGCCATCAAGCACGGTCACGTGGTGGTCACCGCTTTCCACCACCAGGAACAGGTTTAACGGGTCGGCGTCATAGACCGGTTTGACCGATGCAGCGCTGCTTTTTTTATAGGCGTCTTTATAAATAATATGGCTTTGCCTGATCTGCTGTTCGCCCCACACCGGCATGGTTTTTAGCGGTGTATAAATCAGTTCGACCAGCGACTGTATCTGTTTGTCATCCAGCTTGTCAGCAAAGGCCGGCATCTGGGTGGCAATGCGGCCATTGCTGATGACATCCGCCGCCCTGTTTTTACGCAGGCGTTTCAGGTTTTCCGGCAACAGTGCAGGGCCGATGCTGCCCAGGCGGTCAGTGCCGTGGCAGGAGGTGCAATGTTCCTGGAACAGTTTATTGCTGGCGGTGTCAGCGTATGCAGTACCGGTAAGGCTGTGCAGGCCGGCAGCAAGCAGGAGTAAGATCAGTTTTCGCATGGCATTAGCCCGCATATTGTATGAACAGCGCCCATTTGCAAAAAATCTGTCCAGGTATTTGTTTTTCATCATGAATTCATGGGGTAGTGAAGGTCTTCATGCAATAGCGGGCTAGTTTACAGCGAGTTGACTCAGGTTTGTATTGATACGGCCTTTGCTGTTTTGCGTGACCACGGTGCCAGCTGTAACCGATCCTGGTCGTCATCTACACCGATCTCGCTGTTTTCCAGGTAACAGCCGGGGTCTTCCGCCCAGAAGTTGCCGCTTAGCTGCCAGGCACGGGTGCGCGAGTTGCCGCCGCAGATTTTCAGGTATGAACAGACAGCACAGCGACCCTCAAGCGGGCGTTGTTTCTGTTTCAGCCCGGCCATTAACGGATCGCTGGTATCCATCCATATTTCCGAGAAAGCTTTCTGCTTTACATTACCAATGGTGTAATCCCACCACATGGTATCGGGGTGTACATTGCCGACATTGTCGATATTGGAAATATTGACCCCGGAAGCGTTGCCGCCCCAGTTGTTTAACAGACTTTCGATTTGCCCGGCATACTGGGGCAGATGGCGGCGTGCCCATAACAGCAGGTAAACACCATCGGCGTCATTATTGCCGGTAACAAATTCACGTTTCTTGCCGGCCAGCACATCGTTCCAGCAGGTTTCAAATAACAGGTCCATGGCTTCACGTGTCATTTTATGGTGCAGGTCATCACCACGGTTTTTATTGCCGCGACCGGCATAATTGAGGTGGGACAGGTAGAATTTGTCAATGTTCTCATCATCCATTAACTGCAGCAGGGCCGGCAGGTCCTGCCGGTTGTCCTGGGTGAGAGTGAAACGCAGGCCGACCTTGATGCCGGCATCCCGGCACAGGCGTATACCGTTCAGCGCCTCGTCATAAGCACCCTGCTTGCGGCGGAATTTGTCATGGGTTTCGCGTGTGCCGTCAATGCTGATGCCTACATAGTTATAACCGACATCAACGATATCCTGGATATTGCTTTCGTCGATCAATGTGCCGTTGGTCGACAGGCCGACATAAAATCCCATGTCTCTGGCATGATGGGATATTTCAAAAATATCCGGACGCATTAAGGGTTCACCACCGGAAAGAATCAGCACAGGTACATGGAACTGTTTCAGGTCATCCATAACGTGGTATACCTGTCCGGTGCTCAGCTCACCGGGAAAGTCCTTGTCTGCAGAAGTGGCATAACAGTGCTTGCAGGTCAGGTTGCAACGCCGCACAAGGTTCCAGATAACCACCGGCCCGGTTGTCTGGCCAGCCGCCGTAGAAGCGCCCGTGGCCTTACGGCGGTCAGCCTGCGGCTGTTTTAAACTGTGTAGATACTGGCTGAGTCGAAACATTGTGTTTACCTTGTTTAACTATTTTGTCATCCTGAGCGTAGCGCAGCGTAGTCGAAGGATCTCAGGGGCAGGCAATACGGGTTACAGATCTTTCGACTTCGCTGCGCTACGCTCAGGATGACAGGTCTAGTATTTATTTTTAATTTTTCATTGCCTTCAGGCCCCGCCTGAAGGCCTACGCCGCCAGCCGAAACCCGGTTTTTTTCAATATGGCGGAACTGAACAGGGTTTCATGTGTCCGGCAGTTTGCTCCCAGAAGCGCTTCAATCTGTTTCACTTTATCATTCACCTCGTCTTTATTATGGCCGTGTACCATGGCAAATAAATTATACGGCCACTGTGGCAGGTTGCGCGGGCGCTGGTAGCAGTGGCTGACAAAATCCAGCTGACCAATAAGGTTGCCCAGTTCAATGATTTTATCATCATCTACGTCCCACACCGTCATGCCATTGGCCTTAAGTCCCAGCTGGTAATGGTTGGGTACCGCGCCGATACGACGGATAATTCCCGAGGCCAGCATGGATGACAGGCGTTTGATCACTTCGTCCTGATCGATACCGATGCTGCGGGCAATGCTCTGGTAGGGGCTGGCAGTAATTTCAAGACCGGACTGGGTGACATGTATCAGTTTTTTATCGGTGTCATCAAGGTGAAAAGTGCTTTCCTTGCTGTCTTTATTGGCAACACTGTTGACCTGTAAGGGGATGGTGCTGACACTGCCATCGTCCGGCAGGTCCAGCCATAAGCCGATATAGAATTCATGCTGCTTGGGGAAATTGTAGACCTTGAGTTTTATGGTGTGCTCGATGGACTGAAGGATCCTGTCTATTTCCTGCGGGGTCTCGGTGGCCAGTACAAACCACATGTTCAGGGTATGTTCACGCCGGTAATTATGCGCCACTTCCGGGTAGGTATTGACCAGTTCGGTGACAATTTCATAACGCTGCTCCGGTACCGCGATTGCCGCCAGTGTTAAACCGCCGCCAAGGCGGGCGGCATTGTAGAGTGGCCCGAAACGGGTGAGCAGGCGTCTGTCCTTTAACTGTTTAACGCTATCGATTATGGTTTGTTCAGAGCAGCCGAGCTGGTCGGCAATGGCCGCAAACGGCTGCGGCTGCAGCGGGAAGTTCCCCTGGTAGCGGTTGATAAAATTGCGTTCCAGCACTGACAGTTGCATCTGGCCTAACCTGGCTGCCCGGTGTTTTTTACCAGGCGTAAACGGGTTTCGTTTTTGCCGGCTTCTTTTGCTGATGATGTGCCGGGTGAATAACTGGCGCCGCGCTGTTTAAAGCGCCGGGTGCTGAACAGAATGGTGTGCTCAATGTCCTGCAGGCCACAGTTGTTTACGATTTCCTCTACTTTCTGCTGAACCTCATCACGGCTGCTGCCGTGTACCATGGTAAACAGGTTATAGGGCCAGTCAGGCAGGCGCCGGGGACGACGGTAACTGAGCGTGACATAGCTGTATTTTCCAATGCAGGTGCCGAGTTCTTCCACCCGGTCATCCGGTACGTCCCATACCACCATGCCGTTGGCGGTATAGCCCAGTTCGCGGTGGCGCACTACCACGCCGTAACGTTTGATGGCGCCGTTATCCATCAGCTGCTGCAGGCGGATAATAACGTCCTGTTCGCTTGTCTCCAGCTTACGGGCGATTTCCCGGTAGGGGCGGGGACAGATGGGCAGGCCGTGCTCCACGGCTTTCACCAGCATTCGGTCTTTGTCGCTTAACTGTAACACCTGTTGATTAAGGTTCATTACGCTCATATTAGTCTGCCTCAGTCAGCCCACTTCAGCTTGAAGCCCAGGTCGATAAAATAGTCTTCCAGCATGGGCAGGGACATTAACGGGTATTCGGTGTGCTGTTCAATTTCATACAAAACAATGTCCAGGTGTTCTTC
>JAJRTD010000110.1 GCA_024278435.1 Gammaproteobacteria bacterium
TCAGGACAATAACCAGGTTGTCATCCTGAGCGAAGCCGAAGGATCTTATGCAGCCTGCTGTACAGCAAGCGTATTAATCACATCATAAACCAGCGCAGCGCGCTGCTCGATATCTTCCTCTGTCTTGAGTATGCGAAAGGTCTGCTTACCGTCAAAGTGATACAGGCTGGACTGGGTCTGTATCATTTCGATCAGTTTGACCGGGTTGATATTCGGTTGTTCATCAAAGCGGATTTTTATGCCGCTGTCGGTGGCATCGATGCTGGTAATGCCGATATTCAGTGCGGCCAGTTTCAATTCGGTGACGGTGAACAGGTTTTTCAGGTAATCGGGCAGCAGGCCGAAGCGGTCGATCAGTTCGACTCTTATATCATCCAGGGTCTCGCGGTTGCCGGCGCTGGCGATGCGTTTGTACAGCATCAGGCGCTGGTGGATGTCGTAGACATAGTCGTCAGGGATCAGGGCAGGGATGCCGAGGTCGATTTCGATGCCGGCGTGCAGCGGCTCGTCCGGGTCGGGTACCTTGCCCTGTTTCAGCGCCTTCACTGCGCGTTCCAGCAGTTCGCTGTACAGGGTGAAGCCGACTTCGGAGATCTGGCCGCTCTGGTTCTCGCCCAGCAGTTCGCCGGCGCCGCGGATTTCCAGGTCGTGGGTGGCCAGGGTAAAGCCGACACCCAGATCCTCCAGTGACTCGATGGCGTCCAGGCGTTTTTTGGCATCTTCGGTCATTAATGACTCGGGCGGCGTCAGCAGATAGGCGTAGGCGCGGTGATGGGATCGCCCGACGCGGCCGCGAATCTGGTGCAGCTGGGCCAGCCCGAGGCGGTCGGCTCTGTTGATAATAATGGTGTTGGCGGTGGGCACGTCGATGCCGCTTTCAATAATGGTGGTGGCCACCAGGATATTGAATCGCTGGTGGTAGAAATCCAGCATTACCTGTTCCAGCTGTTTTTCCGGCATCTGGCCGTGGGCAAATTCTACCCGGGCTTCGGGCAACAGGGCCTGGATGTCGCGGCTGATTTTCTCGATGGTTTTGACTTCGTTATGCAGAAAGTAAATCTGGCCGCCGCGTTTCAGTTCACGCTGGCAGGCTTCGGTAATCAGTGCATCGTTCCACTGGGTTACAAATGTGTTAATCGAGTGGCGCTGCATCGGCGGGGTGGCGATGATCGACAGGTCGCGGATGCCGGCCAGTGACATGTTTAATGTACGCGGAATAGGGGTGGCGGTGAGGGTTAATATATCAATCTCGGCGCGCATGGACTTGATGTATTCCTTGTGGCGCACGCCGAAACGGTGTTCCTCGTCGACGATGACCAGGCCCAGGTTCTTGAACTTGACGGTTTTCTGCAGCAGCTTGTGAGTGCCGATAACAATATCGACCTTGCCGTTTTCCAGGTTGTGCAGGATTTCTTTCTGCTGCTTGGCGCTGTTGAAACGTGACAGGCCGGCGACTTTTACCGGCCAGTCGGCAAAGCGGTCGCTGAAGTTCTGGAAATGCTGCTGTGCCAGCAGGGTGGTGGGCACCAGAATGGCCACCTGCTTGCCGCTGTTGGCCACGGCAAAGGCGGCGCGCATGGCGACCTCGGTTTTGCCGAAACCGACATCACCGCAGACCACGCGGTCCATCGGCTGCGGGCTGCGCAGGTCTTCCAGCACCGCGTTGATGGCGGTTTCCTGGTCAGGGGTTTCTTCAAACGGAAAACTGTTGCAGAAGCTGGCGTATTCGTTTTCATCAATGTGGTAGCTGCGGCCCTGTACCGCGGCGCGGCGGGCATGAATATCGAGCAACTCGGCGGCCACGTCACGCGCCTGCTTTGCTGCCTTTTTACGTGCCTTTGCCCACTGATCCGAGCCCAGCTTGTGTACCGGTGCGTTCTCGGCGGAGGCGCCGGTGTAGCGGCTGATCAGGTGCAGGGAGGAGACTGGTACATAGAGCTTGTCATTGCCGGCATACTGCAGCAGCAGAAACTCGGCGTCATAACCGTCACCGCTGAGTTTTTCCAGGCCCAGATAGCGGCCGACACCGTGGTCGATATGCACCACCGGGGCACCGATGGTGAGGTCGGTGAGGTTCTGTACAATGGCGTCACTGTCCGGCCCGCGTTTTTTTCGGCGGCGTTTCTGGATGGCGCGCTGGCCGTAGATCTGTGACTCGGTAATGACCGCGATGTCACCGTCAAACAGGTCGGTGGCCAGCAGTACCAGGCCGTGGCTGATCTCGGAGACGGTAATACAGACGCGGTCCTCGCTGTGCAGGAACTCCTGCCAGCTGGCACAGATTCTGGGGTGGATCTGGTGGCCGCGCAGCAGTTCGCTCAGTACTTCACGGCGGCCGCTGGTTTCGGCGACAAACAGCAGTCGGCCCTTGTGACTGGCGATAAAGTTGCTTAACGCCTGCGCCGGTTCTTCCAGCCGGGTCTGCAGGATCAGGTCGGGCGGTGTTTTGACTCTGGCGTTGCTGGTTTCATCGATGTCCTTGTTTTTCGATGTGTAAACAATGCTGGCCTGTTGCAATACGCTGTGGATTTCATGGCTGGACTGGTATAGGTATTCCGGCGACAGAACAGGGCGCTCGATATCGTGGCGGCGCTGCTCGTAGCGTTCGTTGATTTCGGCCTCGAACACTTCCAGCTGCTGCTCAAGCTGCTGCGGGGCGATATACAGCGTGGATTTGGGCAGGTAGTCAAACAGGGTGTCGAGTTCATTGTCGTCATAAAAAACCGGCAGGTAATACTCGATGCCGCTGGGCATAATGCCGTCGCTGACGCTTTTGTAGATGACGCTGTTCAACGGATCGCCGGGCAGCATTTCCCGGTAACGGCTGCGGAATTTTTTTATGCCGGCTTCGTCGGTGGGGAATTCGCGGGCGGGCAACAGTTCGACAATATCAACCCGGTTGTCCGAGCGCTGGCTCTGCGGGTCGAAACAGCGGATGCTTTCGATCTCATCGTCAAACAGGTCGATGCGGTACGGCATGGTGGCGCTGGCCGGGAACAGGTCGATAATCGAGCCGCGCACGGCAAACTCCCCATGTTCTATAACTTCACTGACATTGGTGTAGCCGCTGGACTCAAGGTTGCGGCGGAACTCGCCTGAATCCAGCGTCTGGCCTGTTTTTAGACTGAGTACATTTCCCTGGATATAACTGCGTGGCGCCAGGCGTTGTGCCAGGGTGCTTAAGGGAATAATCAGAATATCGTTATTACGGATTTTCTGCAGCGCATGCAGTGTAGTCAGGCGCTCGGCGATAATATCCTGGTGCGGTGAGAAAATATCGTATGGCAGGGTTTCCCAGTCCGGCAGGTGCAGGATTTTCTGCTTATCGTCCCTGTAGAAGTCGATTTCCCGGGTCAGCGTGTCGGCATGGGTGACATCCTCGACGATAACCACTACCGGGCCATTCCGGTGGCGCGCGGCGGCTTCGACAATGGAAAGTGCCAGCGCGCTGCCGTACAGTTTGTTCCAGCGGGCGGATGATTTTTTCTGCGGTAAAGGGAGGTTTAGCAATGGTTTTCGGGGGTGTCTGTCGGGCTGTGTTTTCGAAAGCGAATTATCCTTTGATGGGTGGTGCAATACAAGTTTTTTTATAATAGAGGTTGTTGGTTGTTGGCAGGTCGGGTTAGCGAAATAAAAGGTGACGGAGGGATTATTTTTTGACCACTTTTTTGGGTCTTCCTCTCGCGGCCTGTCCTAGCTTGATTTCATACTTTTTTTCAATCTGTTGGCAGAATTGATTGTTTCCCAGCGGGTGGCAGAAATTACTCGCATTTTCGATTAAGTGAACATCCTGTTCCGCCAGCTGTTGTTTAAACAGCTCGCGATATGCGTGGCAACGAATCTTGCTATCACGGCCAAGCTTGAGATACTCATCATGGGGCGTTAAATTACTCTCGCCACCCCATGCATTAACAAGATAGCTTGACCATCGGTATTGTTCTGGCTTATTCACCATGCCGGCAACAACGGGATTCAATTCAATATAGCGGCTACAGATAAGAAAATAGCGATCCGTTTGCACCAGGCTGGATTTGTGCCTTCCTTCCCACATGGTGCCGGTTCTCCCGTATCGCCTGTTAAAATAATAAGCGTAGCGACTCCCGACTACTCGCATAACTCTGGATATTGAATCTTTTTCCTGCGGTGTCAGCAGAAAATGGATATGGTTTGTCATTAAACAATACGCATGCACATCCACTCCGTAGCGTTGTGAGCACTCTGTCCATAATTCGAGATAATATCGATAGTTGTCTGATTCAATAAAGCAGGCTTCACGGTTATTGCCGCGCTGCACGATGTGGTAGGGGTGATCCGGCAGATACATCCTTGTACGTCTTGGCATAGCAACTCCTTTGCTACTTTTTTAATTGGTGTTACGGCA
>JAJRTD010000111.1 GCA_024278435.1 Gammaproteobacteria bacterium
GTCGCCATTGGCAAAGTTGACCAGTATAAAACCGTAATCACCCGATTTCAGCGCTTCGATGACTTTGTCAGCCACACCTGCCGCACTCATCTCCGGTTTTAAATCGTAGGTGGCAACGTCAGGCGAGTTAACCATGACGTGCTCTTCACCGGCAAACGGTTTCTTTTTGCCGCCGTTGAAGAAATAGGTAACGTGCGCGTATTTTTCTGTTTCCGCACAATGCATCTGCTTGTAGCCGGCGCTGCTGACAACCGAGGCCACTGTCGCCTGCGGACGTTCCGGTGCGTAACCAATCGGCAGCAGGAACTCGGGATCGTATTCGGTCAGGCAGGTCACCAGGGCGCCGCCGAAATCACCGGTATCAAACTCGTCAAAATCCTGCTGGCTTAATACCGCAGTGAGCTGACGGGAACGGTCATTACGGAAGTTGAAGAAGATTACATTATCGCCGGTGCGGATCAGGTCGGCATTTTCGAGCACGGTGGGCAGGATAAACTCATCGGTTTCATCATTGGCATAGGCGGCTTCAATGGCATAGTGCGCGGTTTCCGCGTGCCGGCCCTTACCGTTGACCATTGCCTGCCAGGCCAGTTCGGTACGGTCCCAGCGGTTATCCCGGTCCATTGAATAGTAGCGACCACAGACGGTAGCGATACTGCCGTTGGCATCTTCCAGCAGGGGTTCGATTTCGGCAAGAAAAACCAGGGCGGACATCTGTGCGGTATCACGGCCATCGGCAGTCATATGCACCACCGGTTTTACCTTGTAGTCCGCACACAGCTTGATCAGTGCTTTCAGATGATTGATGTGGCTGTGCACACCACCGTTTGAAGTCAGGCCAACCAGATGCACCGGACGCTCATTGGCGGCGGCATCTTCCACAGCGGCAACCAGCGCGGCATTGGTAAAGAAATTACCGTTTTCAATTTCATCGTTAATGCGCACCAGGTCCTGCCGGATCACGGCGCCGCAGCCCAGCGTCATGTGCCCGACTTCCGAGTTGCCCATCTGGCCATCGGGCAAACCCACGGAACTGCCACAGGCTTCCAGCGTGGTATGGGTGTTTCTTGAAAAATATTCATCAAGCCGCGGTGTATCAGCTTCCTGTACCGCGTTATTGATTCGACTTGGATTACAACCAAAACCATCCAGGATAATCAGGATGGTGGGTCTTCGGGGAACGCTTCGATCGACCATTAGAGCTCTCTGCCCTTCTCTATTCTATGATTTTTATTTGGGTGCTGATTTTACACTATTGATGGAGTTTCATGACAAATTATTTTGCGCTGCGGATATCGAAAAAGACGCTCTTACGCAGCATGTATGCTGTATTGTTCGCAGACTACCTGTCTTTTTTGTCTTTTCCTTCATCTTCAGCATCGTTCTCATCGTCACGGCTGTTTTCTTCCTCTTGCCGCTCGGCTTCATCGAACAGTTTTTCCAGTTCTTCATCGCTTAATTCTTTATCATCATCCTCTGCCACAGGAGGCACTGTCTGCGGATCAGCGGGCTTTTCACCTTCATGAAAATCAGGGATTTCTTCAACCAGTGCAAAGTCATCATTCTCCATAATGACCTCTTCCGGCTGTTTGTCCTTTAAAAAGATGCGCGACATAACCAGCCCCAGCTCGAACAGCAGCCAGATCGGTACCGCCAGCAGGGATTGCGAGATCACGTCCGGCGGCGTCAGCAGCATGCCGACAACAAAGGCGCCGATAATAATATAGGGGCGTTTTGCGGCCAGCTTGTCCGCCGTGGTGACACCGGCAGCAATCAGGATAAAGGTGGCAACCGGTACTTCAAACGCGATACCAAAGGCCAGGAATATGGCAATAATAAAATCCAGGTACTGGCCGATATCGGTCATTACCGCCACCCCTTCCGGGGCAATACCTATAAAGAAACCGAACAGGATCGGGAAAATAACAAAATAGGCAAAAGCAATGCCGCAGTAGAACAGGAAAACGCTGGAAATAAGCAGCGGTGTCACCATGCGTTTTTCGTGATTGTATAAACCCGGCGCGATAAACGACCAGATCTGGTGCAGCAGGTAGGGAATGGTCAGCAGCAGCGACAGTAGCAGCACCAGCTTGAACGGTACCAGGAACGGCGAGGTAACGCCGGTGGCAATCATCGAGGTGCCTTCCGGCATCAGGCTAAGCAGGGGATCGGCAACAACGGTAAAGATATCTTCGGAAAACGAAAACAACGCGATAAAGACAATAAGGATCGCCAGCAGCATGTGCATCAAGCGGTCGCGTAATTAGACCAGGTGATCCATCAGCGTCAGTTCCTGCTGGTCAATTTCTTCCTGTTGCTCTTGTTCTGCCATGGATTACTAATCAGAATTTTTCTTATCGGCCGAAGGGGCGGCCGGTTCGGTCTTATCATCACCGCCAGGGGCAGGGACTTCATCGGTGTTTCTGTCCATCGGCGGCTGTTCGAGAATGCTGTGCGCCGCCGTGTCGGGCAGCTCAGATTTTATATCATTAACACCGGCTTTTAACTGCTGCTGCAGTTCATTGATCTGCACTTCCTGGTTATGCAGCATGCGTTTGAATTCGTTGATATCGAGTTCGGATTCGACTTCGCTGCGCACGCCTTCGATATAACGCCGTGCCTTGCCAACCCAGAAACCGGCCCGTCGTGCCGCCGCAGGCAGGCGCTCGGGCCCGATAATTACCAGGGCCAGCACCAGAATAAGCAGGATTTCCCAGAAGCCAACGTCAAACATGACACATATACAATAGTGGACACAAAAGCCTGACGGCTTTTAATGCGGTGAATAGAATTTAAACTTTTTCTTCTTTCTTAACCGATTCGGTATTGCTGGAATCGTTTTCAGCATTCTGCTCCACCTTGTTCTGCTGACCTTCTTTATCGCCGTCTTTCACCGCCGATTTAAAACTCTTGATGGCAGAACCCAGGTCGCCACCAACATTTTTCAGTTTCTTGGTACCGAAGATAAGGATAACTACGGCCAGTAAAATCAATAATTGCCAAACACTAATACCCATAATATTTACTCTCTTACACTTTAATTCTTATGTTTTAACTCAAAAATTACTTCCGTGCTGCCTTTTCATCATGCCCTGATACCCCGAAACGGCGGGCCAGTTCATTTAATATATCATCCGACGACAAACCCTGGTCGGCCAGTAACACCATGGTGTGAAACCACAGGTCGGCGACTTCATACACCAGTTTATCCTTATCGGCGCCGTTTACCACGTCTTTTGCCGCCATCACGGTTTCCGTGACTTCTTCACCGACCTTTTTAAGGATAGCGTCCAGCCCCTTGTCATACAGACTGGCAACATAGGACGAGTCCGGGGCCGCGCCTTTACGCTGCTCAAGTATATCAGTCAGTTGCGCCAGTATTTCGGAATTATTCATGCTATTTATAGATAGTGGGCGGTTTTCAGGAGTATATCTGCTTCGGGTCCTTAATGACATCTTCAACCGTCACCCACTGGTCACCCTGTAACTGGCGGTAAAAGCAGCTCTCCCGCCCGGTATGACAGGCAATGCCGCCACATTGTTCAACTTTCAGCAGGATAACGTCTTCGTCACAGTCAAAGCGGATATCCTGCACTTTCTGGGTATGCCCGGATTCTTCACCCTTGTGCCACAGCTTCTGCCGCGAGCGCGACCAGTAAACCGCTTCTTTTTTCTCCGCGGTGAGCTGCAGTGATTCGCGGTTCATCCATGCCATCATCAGGATTTTGCCACTGGCAGCATCCTGCACAATGGCCGGCACCAGGCCTTTTTCGTCAAAATGGATTTCATCCAGCCAGCTCACAGGCGCATCTCGATGCCACGATCGGCCATATACTGCTTGGCTTCATGGATGGTGTATTCTGCAAAATGGAAAATACTGGCCGCCAGCACGGCATCGGCCTTGCCTTCAAGCACACCGTCGGCCAGGTGCTGCAGGTTACCCACTCCGCCGGAGGCGATCACCGGCACCGAAACCGCTTCGGAAATCGCCCGCGTCAGCGCCAGGTCAAACCCGACTTTGGTGCCATCGCGGTCCATGCTGGTCAGTAAAATTTCACCGGCGCCGTAATCCACCATTTTTCTGGCCCACTCAATGGCGTCCAGGCCGGTGGGTTTTCTGCCGCCGTGGGTGAAAATTTCCCAGCGCAGGGGCTCGCCTTCGCCGCTTACCTGCTTGGCGTCGATGGCCACCACGATACACTGTGACCCGACCTTATCGCTGGCTTCACGCACAAATTCCGGGTTAAAAACCGCGGCGGTATTGATCGCCACCTTGTCGGCGCCGGCATTAAGCATGCGGCGCACATCATCCACCGTGCGGATGCCACCGCCCACGGTCAATGGAATAAACACTTCGTTGGCGACTTCTTCAACCACGTGGACGATGGTTTCACGGTCATCCGAACTGGCGGTAATGTCCAGAAAGGTGATTTCGTCTGCACCCTCGGCGTCATAACGCCGGGCGACCTCGACCGGGTCACCGGCATCGCGGATATCGACAAACTGCACGCCTTTGACCACGCGGCCGTTATCGACATCCAGACAGGGAATTATTCGTTTTGCCAGTGCCATATTTTTTATCCGCAAATAAACGCGAATGGACGCGAATTAAAAAACAAAAACATTATCAAGGAACCTCTGAACAAAAAACGCCTGACTAAAAAGACCCAGTCCGCATATCCACGACTTCCGCATGGCATTGACACAAAAACAGATATTTGCGTTCATTTGCGAAGAAACATCAACCGGCCTGCTGATCCAGCCATGCCTGCGCTTCGGCGAAATCGATGGTGCCTTCGTAAATGGCGCGACCGGTGATTGCACCCATAATGCCTTCATCGGCCACCGCGCTTAAGGCCCTGATATCATCCATCGAAGTAATACCGCCGGAAGCGATCACCGGGATGGTAACGGCCTGCGCCATTTTCACCGTGGCTTCTACGTTTACGCCCTGCATCATGCCGTCACGCGAAATATCGGTGTAGACAATGGCTTCCACGCCATCGTTTTCAAAACGTTTCGCCATATCAATGACATCGTGTTTGGACAGTTTTGACCAGCCATCAATCGCCACCTTGCCGTCTTTGGCATCCAGGCCGACAATAATATGGGTGGGAAACTCGGCACAGACCTCGGCAATAAAATGCGGCTCGTTCACCGCCTTGGTACCGACAATCAGGTAATTCACCCCGGCGTCCAGGTAGGCCGCAATGGTGTCTTCATCACGGATGCCGCCACCCAGCTGGATTTTCAGGTCCGGGTAGGCCGATGCAATATCGTGAATAACGTCGGCGTTTTTGGGTTTACCGGCAAAGGCACCATCAAGGTCAACAATATGCAGGCGACGTGCACCGGCCGCTACCCACTGCCCGGCCATGGCCACCGGGTCATCGGAAAAAACCGTGCTTTCTTCCATGTCGCCCTGACGCAGGCGCACACACTGTCCATCTTTTAAATCAATTGCGGGGATTAATATCATTTCCTGTCTCTTAATAAAGGTTTAACTCTGACCGTTCCAGCGGCAGAAATTTTTCAGTAATTGTAAACCATCATGGGCGCTTTTTTCAGGGTGGAACTGCGCCGCAAACACATTGTCACGGGCGATCACCGAAACAAAATCAATGCCGTATTCGGTGGTTCCGGCGACCAGGCTTTTATCCTGCGGATCAACATAATAGCTGTGTACAAAATAAAA
>JAJRTD010000112.1 GCA_024278435.1 Gammaproteobacteria bacterium
ACGTAACGGCATCAGTGATGAAGAATTAAAAACCGTGATCATCAACGCCATCGCCTTAAAACCGGAAAAACACGAGTTCAAAGACAAACCCGAACAGGTCGTGCGCCTGATGAGCATGACCGGCGGATAAGTTAAACCACACAAAAGGCAGCTGCGAAAAAATTGTACCTTACAATTTGTGCGCAGCTGCCTTTTTATATTCGAAAGCAGTGCTGTACCGTTACGATGCATTGTCATCTTGACCGGAGTGGAGCGTAGTGGAAAGATCTGTAACCCGCATTGCCTGGCACCTCAGATCCTTCGGCAATTGCTCCATGCATTGCCCTACTACCGTACATCCTGTACATATCGACTTCACTGCGTTACGCTCAGGATGACAAAATAGTTAACAGGGCAGCAGTGATTTGAAAACAATTCCGGATATACTGTTTCAGGTAAGCGCCGACGGGGGGAAGCATAAGGATATGCTGCATAATTTATTCACACAGCAGTGCCAGAGTATACGTTCGTCGTGCGAATAAATTCACACCTATTAAAAACCTAATCTGCCGCTTTTGCTTTACGCGCATCCACTGATTTTTTGTTCCACAAAAACAGCGCCACAATAACCAGCAGCAGCTGCACCAGCAGCCCCTGCATATTGGGATAAATGCCCAGCAGATCAATGCGCACAAAATCAACCGGGCTGGAGACCAGCACCCCGGCTTCCTGCAGCGCGGCTATGCCCTTGCCGGCAAAAATAATCGCCAGTACAAACATCAGGCCGCCGGTCATCGCAAAGAACTGGCGCAGCGGCAGGCGGACGCTGTACTTCATAATCAGCCAGCCCAGCACTGCCAGCAGGGCAACGGCAGAGAGAAAACCGCTGAAAGCCATGGACTGGCCGGCTTTATCAGCCTGTGCCCACAACGCCTGATAAAACAGGATGGTTTCAAAGGCTTCGCGGTAAACCGCGATAAATGACAACCCGGTCAGGGTCCATAAAGTGCCGGAGGTCAGCGCCTTGTGCATGCTGTCATCAATAAAGGCCTTCCATTTGGCCGCACTGGTTTTATCGTGCATCCAGAAACCGACATACAGCAGCACAACCGTCGCCACGATAGCACCTACACCTTCGGTAATTTCACGTGACGCACCGGACACGCTGACCAGCTCGACCGATGCCCACCAGGTCACCACGCCCAGTACCAGCGCACTGATCCAGCCAAGATGAATGTACAGCAGGCCATCACGACGTTTGGTTTTCACCAGGAAGGCGGCAAGCGCAGCAACGATCAACAGGGCTTCCAGCCCCTCACGCAGCAGAATAAAAAAGGCACTGGTAAAGGCAGTGCCGCCGGAAATGCTCTGGTTGCTCAGTAGATCATCGGCCCTGTCCAGCATCAGGTTGATGTCCCTGATTTTTTCCTCGATAAGCGCAAGCGGTTTTCCGGAACGGATTTCATTACGCAAACCGGTCATGGCAATTTCAATTTCCAGCCGCAGCGACTTGTCAAAAGCGTTGATGTTCTGCTCCACCAGTTCAAAACCTTCAAGATAGGCTTCAACCGCGTAACGATAGGCTTTTTTAGGTTCGTTGTTTTTATAGGCAACAATCACATCGGCCAGCCGCTGGCGGGCAAATGCCAGGTTGGACTCACTGTTATAAAACAGCTCGGGATGATGGCGCAGGTAAGCCATTATTTCGGCGCCTTCACTGCCGTATAAGACTTCGGCCTGTGCCGGGGTGGTCACGGTCAGTTTTGCAATGTTCAGTAAGGGGCTGTCGGCGATCTGCGCATCAGTAACAACACCAGCCGGTTTTGCCAAGGAACCGACATAAAAAGCCAGTGACCAGCGCTCGTCATCACTGAGCTGGTCAAAGGCTTTCATTTCGGTGTTGTTCACACCCTGGGTAATAGTGCTGTGCAAACCATATAAAGTGCGTTGTTGATAACGTTCGATATCATGGAAATTGATTGGTGGCGGATCCATGCCTGCCGCAGACTCGCCATCACCGTAACCTTCGGCACCATGGCAGGAGGCACACTGGCTGGCATAAATCTGTGCCGCCTGTTGCAGGTCCGGCTGTTTACGCGGCACCACGATAATCTGGTAGGCGTTAATGATCTTGTGATGCATCTGTGCACTCAACTGGCGGATTTTTTCAGCCGGCTGTTTCTGCTCCACCCACTGTGCCAGGGTTGCGGCATCCCTGATCAGTTCGGCTTTTATCGCATGCGCTGGCAGGTCATTAACCTGCTGGCTTATACCGGCAGCAAAGTCCTGCATTTCACCATACTCGGCCGGGTTTTCAACCTTGCCGTCAACCACCGCACCACTGTAATCCACGCCGACGTAATCAATCAGCTGCAGCAATTGCTGGGTCTCAGCGTGTACAGCCCGGGACAGCAGCATTAAAAACAGCAATAAAAAAGCAGAAATTCTCATCAAGACCAACTCGTTAAAAAATTGTAAACACTCAGTCCTTAATGATAACAATTATCATTATCGATATAAAGGTATTTTTATCCCTGCATTAATCACCGGCGTAAAATCCGCATCAATAACACTGCCGGCAACAAGATTCCCGGGCTCCGCCGTGTCGTTGCTGACTGGCAAATAAGCCTGTAAAAACAGGCATTTCCGTATATTTTGTAAGGTTAAGATAAGGTAAAAATCGCCATTAGACAACTAATTCTGACTTCTGTCCTATTGATCTATTTATACTTGA
>JAJRTD010000113.1 GCA_024278435.1 Gammaproteobacteria bacterium
GTCATTTTATTACGTCGGCCCATGGACAGGATCTGGGTAAAGCCAACGTAGAAGAAAATGCCTTCAAATACGACGTAGAACGCAATCAGTTCACGCAGCAGCTTCTGGTCATTTTCCGGGGTGCCGGTGTGGAAGTTGGGATCGGCCAGGTGCTGGGTAAAGGGCAGTGCCCATTCCGCCTTGCGGGCAACGGCGGGCAGCTCGCGGTACATGTTAAAAATCTCGCCTTCATCCAGACCCAGTGATTCAACACAGTACTGGTAGGCATGGGTGTGCACGGCTTCTTCAAAAGACTGGCGCAGCAGGTACTGGCGACATTCCGGGTTGGTAATATGGCGGTATACGGCCAGTACCAGGTTGTTAGCCACCAGTGAATCGGCGCTGGCAAAGAAGCCGAGGTTGCGTTTGATGACGGTGCGTTCGTCGTCGGTCAGGCCGTTGGGATCACGCCATAACGCGAGGTCGGCGGTCATATTGATCTCCTGCGGCATCCAGTGGTTGGCGCAGCCGTCGAGGTATTTCTGCCAGGCCCAGTCGTATTTAAACGGTACCAGCTGGTTGAGGTCGGCGCGGCAGTTGATGATCTTCTTGTCATCCACCTGGATGCGTGAGGCACCCATTTCAATCTCTTCCAGGCCGGTGCCGGTGAGGTCAGTGTCAGCTTCAGTCGTGTTTTGTGCTTCTTCGATATAGGGGCTGACTTGTGGCGCGGCGCCGGCAGTTGCCATCAGCTGCTCATTGGAAACCAGGCCGTCACCGGCGTGGGGTGTTTTTTCAGTTGCCGTATCAATAGCCACTGGCGTGGCACTGTCTGCAACATCGGCATATTGCGGGGCAGGTTGTTCGCTAACCGCTGACGGGGCGGCAGCGGCCGGGGTAACCGCCGTATGGTTAATGGCGGGCTGAGAAACAGCGGGATCAGCGCTTTCATTATGATCAATTGCTGCATTGGCAATATTATTCTTTTTATCTGCAAACTGTGCAAAAGGGTCATCCCAGTTGTTAAGCATTTTCTATTACCTCTGTTTCTCTATCTTTTGTTGTTATTTTGTTTTGTCTGTTTTTGCGTAGCGGTTTTAATACCAGCCACCAGGGCTTTAATGCACAGGTGGCCAGTGCTTGCCATGTGGTCCGTGCCCGGGTGAAGCGAATAAAAATTCCATCGTGTTCGCAAAACAGCGCAACCTTGCTGTTCGTTGTCTGATGCTGGTTAAAGGACAGGTCGTGCATGGCCTGTTCAAATTCATCCAGTTTTATGTCATTTATTAAACGCACGTTTACTCCCGGGGCTGGGTCATTTGCTGTTTCCTAGTTACTGTCGCTCTGTTGTTACTGGCAGGCCTCGCAATCGGGGTCCAGGATGGAGCAGGCTTTGGGTGCTTCTGAACCGGTGCTGTTCTGCACCGCGTTCAGGCCACTGCTGCGGCTGGTATCCATGGTGGATTTTTCCACGTGGGTGGCGCCCATTGAGCGCAGGTAATAAGTGGTTTTCAGGCCACGTACCCAGGCCAGTTTGTACAGGGCGTCCAGCTTCTGGCCATTCGGTTCGGACATGTACAGGTTCAGTGACTGCCCCTGGTCAATCCATTTCTGGCGGCGGGAAGCGGCTTCTACCAGCCAGCGCGCGTCCAGTTCAAAAGCGGTCTGGTACAGGGCTTTAAGGTCGTCCGGTACGCGGTCGATCTGTTGCACGCTGCCATCGTAGTATTTAAGGTCGCTGGCCATGACTTCATCCCATAAACCGCGTTCGCGCAGGTCACGGATCAGGTAGGGGTTGACCACGGTGAATTCACCGGACAGGTTGGATTTTACAAACAGGTTCTGGTAGGTCGGTTCGATCGACTGGCTGACACCGCAGATATTGGAAATGGTTGCGGTGGGTGCAATCGCCATGGTGTTGGAGTTGCGCATGCCGAATTTCTGTACCCGTTCACGCAGCGAGTCCCAGTCAAAGGTGTGGCTGCGGTCTACCTGCAGGTAGCTGCCACGGCCCTCTGCCAGGTAGTCGATGGAATCGATCGGCATAATACCCTTGCTCCATAACGAGCCTTCAAAGGTTGAATAGCGGCCGCGTTCTTCCGCCAGGCTGTTAGAGGCCTTGATGGCGTAATAACTGATGGCTTCCATGGTGCGATCGGCAAATTCAACCGCATCTTCCGAGGCGTAGGGCAGGCGCTGTTTATACAGGGCATCCTGGAATCCCATGACACCCATGCCGACCGGGCGGTGGCGCAGGTTGGAATCGCGGGCTTCCGGTACGCTGTAGAAGTTGTAGTCAATCACGTTGTCCAGCATACGCATGGCGGTGTTGATTGTTTTTTCCAGCTTCTCGGTATCCAGACCGTTTTCATTAATATGTGCCGGCAGGTTGACCGAACCCAGGTTGCACACCGCGATTTCCTGGTCATTGGTGTGCAGCATGATTTCAGTACACAGGTTCGAACTGTGAACCACGCCCACGTGCTGGTTGCTGTAACGCAGGTTGCACGGATCCTTGAAAGTGATCCAGGGATGGCCGGTCTCAAATAACATGCTTAGCATCTTGCGCCACAGGGTGGCGGCCTTGATGGTTTTGTGAACCCGCATTTCGCCGTTGGCGGCTTTCTGTTCGTAGGCCAGGTAGGCTTTCTCAAACTTGTTGCCACACAGGTCATGCAGTTCCGGTGTTTCGTCCGGGCTGAACAATGTCCATTCCTGGTCTTCGGCAACGCGTTTCATAAACAGGTCGGGAATCCAGTTGGCTGTGTTCATGTCGTGGGTGCGTCGGCGGTCATCACCGGTGTTTTTACGCAGGTCGAGGAACTCTTCAATATCAATGTGCCAGGTTTCCAGGTAGGCACACATGGCGCCCTTGCGCTTGCCGCCCTGGTTGACTGCAAC
>JAJRTD010000114.1 GCA_024278435.1 Gammaproteobacteria bacterium
TCATCCCGCTCAACTTCTTCACGATCCATACCGTCATGTTCTATATCTTTACGGTCTTCACGATCCATTTCTGTTTCGCGCTCATGTTCATCTTCACGGTCCATATCACGTTCGTGCTCTTCTTCACGCTCCATATCACGCTCATGGTCATCTTCACGATCCATTTCGTGGTCACGGTCATCGCCTTCCGCATCATGTTCCTTATCACGATCCATTTCATTGTCATGGTCTTTACTGGCGGTTTCCATGCCTTTGGCAGCATGCTCTTTTGCATGGTCGTCTGCCATTTCAGGCAGTTCAATTTCACGGGTAACCGCACCGGCAGCACTCTCGTTCATATCCATCATACGAATGGTTACATCATCACCCGGTGAAGCAATGGAAGTTAACGGCAGTGCCATGCCCATGGCGATAATAATTGCCTTGTTTAATTTTTTCATGATTGTATCTCCTAACTATTAAGCTGATTTTAATTGGTTGATCTGGTAAATAAGCGCTCCATCGCTGGTCGTTTTTAATACGATGTGGAACTGTTTTGTTTTATCACCGTATGTCAGCTGCGCCACCAGCTCACCTTGCCCGTTACCTGTTGCGATAACCGGAAGAGCAAGAACATTCTGTCCCTTGTTTAAACTTGTCTGCCACACCAGCTGTTTATGTCCAGCGTAACCTTCCAGTTCGATATTTTCAGGCAGGGCCACACTCAAGGTAACCTCGGCCAGGTCCGTTGGTGCATCAAACACCAGTTTGACAGTACGGGCCTGATTCACTGCCAGGTTAATCACCTGGGCTGACTGGCCATCAGTCTGGTTATCAAACTGCGGCATATACACCGTGCTGGCAAACCATAACGCCAGACTGGCTGCCATTGCTGTTGTAAAACCGGCAACAAACCGGTTAGAGGAATGGCTGCCATGTTTACTATGCTGGCTACGCACTGCGGCAAATACTTTTTCTTCAAAATCTGCAGAAGCCGGCTCGACAGGTAATGAATGCAATGCCTGGCGTATTGCTTTATGAGCCTGCAACTCCTGCTGGCAGGACGCACAATGCTTTATGTGCGCCTCTACTGCCTTTTGCTCACCCAGTGACATAACCTCGTCAAGGTAGTCATCCAAATATGTTTGTACGTCTGTGCATTTCATCATTATCACCTGTTACTAATTAACACGTCTGACATCGTCAAAAGGTTCCATGTTTTTCAATAATTCCCGCAGGCGGCCACGCGCCCGGTTCAGACGTGACTTCAGGGTACCAATAGAAACATCATGCATGATGTGTATTTCATTTAAGGTATAGCCTTCGACATCATGCAGAATCACCAGCGCACGCTGATCCTCATTGAGCTGGTCCAGGGCTTGCTGCAAACGGTTCTTCAGCAACGCGGTTTCAACCGTTCCCGCCGGATCGGGCTTTTCGTCACTGTGCTCTTCCAGTACCTGTTCATCCTCGACAACCAGGTGCAGTGGTGAACGCTGCTTGCTGCGCAGCCGGTCAACAAAATGACGGTACAGGACACGTGCCAGCCAGGGGCCCAGCTGCTCGATTTTCTGCATTTCCTGCAGACGGGGATATAATTTAACAACAACGTCCTGAACCAGGTCTTCAGCGTCAACGCGCTGCCCGGTAAAACGGTAAGCCAGCCGGTAAAGCTTCTGCAAATAAGGCTGCAGCAGCTCTTCAAACTGCTCATGTTCCGATTGCCTTGACGGCCAGGGTTTTATTACTGCCATAGCACCTACACGCCTCAACCCGGTAAAAGGTTCCATTTCGTTAAAAAATATACGTTTTTGTTCAAATACCGGCATAATCAAACACCGGCATGACAATTACCAGTATCGCTTAAAAAGCTATAACCGATTGTTTTTACTTTACTTATGGAAAATAAAACGATGTATTAACGTATTTGAACCAAGCAGTTAACACAAACGTATATTATTCTTTTCTAATATAGGTGATATTGACAAATATCAATAAAGCAAAAAACATTTGCATAAGCTTATACCCGATCAAAAAATGACCCGTTAGCAGGTCATTTTTAAAAAGGCAATCGGGATATGGATCATTAACAGATAATTAATAACCGAAAACACCATCCAGCAGGTCGGCGTAGCCGGCATAGGTTTCTGCGCTGGCATCCTCAAAAGCGGTAATTTTCATGTCTTCCAGCATTTTTCGTCCAGCCACCGTATTTTTCGCATCCAGCAAGGCCTGTTTTACCGCCCGGGCAACATCCGCCGGAACATCCGGTGAGGCCGAAAAACCCATGTGCGGAACCGGCTCGGTAGTTTCAACCGAGTTCAGGTTATCGTAATTACCGACCAGCGGACTGGGAATAATGGCTGCCGCAGCAGAACCATCAAGCAGCTTGTCTACCGCATCAACTGAATCTGTGGCCTGCACATAAATCGGTATCCGCACCGGATTGGGGAACATTTCATTTAAACGCACTGCGCCCATACCGGGTGACGGCATGGTCACAATTTTCTGTGAAACCAGCTCTTCCATATCAAGAATAAAATTATCCTCACTGGTCACCACGGTGAAACTCACGGTATCCGGTATTTTTGCCAGCACGGTGTAACCTTTGCGCTGAATGCGGTAATCCGTGAAATGCGCCGCATCAAGAATAAAATGCATATTGCGAACCTTCTGTAATCGAATCCAGTAGGTCATAAAATCCCTGTAGGTTACGACCTCAAATTCATGTCCGGTAGTCTTCGCCAGGTAATCGACCAGTGGCTGGTAGTTCTTTTTAATCTGCTCGGGCGGCAGAA
>JAJRTD010000115.1 GCA_024278435.1 Gammaproteobacteria bacterium
GAGTGTATTTACAGAGAAGCCGGCCATTAACATGGTCAGTATCAGTAAGCTGTTCTTTAACTTGTTATTCATTTATTCATCACCTGTTACGCTGTTGACAGCAATAACTAAAAATATTCATCTGCATCCAGCAGCAATTGTGCGGCCTTCTGTTTTGCCAGGGTATTGATCAGGGTCTGATCATTTTCACCGATATCAGCATCCATGACCTGTTGCAGCAGTTCATCATGCAGCTCACGGTCAAAAAGAAGACGCGCATATTTTTCTGCATACAGAACTTTCGCCATCAGGTTTTCACCTTCTGATATCTCGATGGCCCGTTCAAAATGTTTTTTTGCAAGCTCCGGCTTGCCACCTAAAGCCGGGGGCAATAATGATTCCAGTACAGCCATATACAAATGCGCATTACCATTACCGGTGGTTTCATCCAGTTGCAGCACCCGCTGGATACTGGCCTTGACCTTTGGCAGTTCGGCAATGGCATTCCAGTCCGTGCTGTTAGCCTCGATATAACTCGCCCAGCTGCTGGCAAAAATAAACAAATAACCCGCCTGAGGTTTATCGATAGCAGATAAACGCTTTTCATATTCAAAATAGGACAGTTGTTCTGTATCACAGAAAAGATCATTGCGGAGACACATCGCCCGGCTTGCATATTTAAAGGCCCGGTTCGACAGCGCCCGTTTACTTGCTTCACTGTCAGTAAACCCGGAAGCATAAGCACCGTATAGCTGCGCTGCTGACTCCAGCAATGCCGGGTTCTCCGGATCACCCTTGACCATGCTGCTGACCAGGATCAGATAGGCAGGCACACCTTTTTTAATGGTTTCAGGATCATCAAATTCAAGGATAGTGGCAGACAGGTCTTCTGCAAATTCTATTTTTGCATTGCTGACAATCTGTGTTGTACATGCACTGACTGCTGACAGAAGCAGCAGTGATAACAACAGCCTGAATGGTAGAAACCTTATTGATCTCAATTTTTATGGCCTTTAGGACATTTAAAAGGTAGGCAGATCCTACAGTATATCCGTTTTATGATCTGCCTTCGTTTACCCGTTTTGCAAACAGATTTTACCGAATATTTTTTTATCTGGCATAAAAAAGGCCGGAAAACCGGCCTTTTTTGCTAAAACAGGGGCTTTATTCAGCCACGATTTTCTGTAAACCGGCCAAAGAACGTACCCATGGTTTGGAGCCCGTTTTAGCCTCCAGTTCTGCCGCTGCTGCATTTGCTGAGCTGCGATCAGGGTAGATATCAACCAATACGTAAACAATGCTACCCGCGCGGTCTGTTTTTACGATCATTAAATCATTCAGGTCATTATTGGCCTTGAATCGCTCAATGCTGTCCCGTGTTTTACTTGCATAAACCTGTACCGCATAGTTACTTGAAAGCATCGCCAGAATTTGCTGCTCCGGTGTCAGCTCTTCCACCACTACGGGAACAATCACTTCCGGTGCTGGTGCGGCTTCCGGCTCCACCATGTAAATTGGCTCCGGTTCGGCAACCGGTTCCGGATCAGCCAGCAAAACAGGATCATTAAGAGATGTATCGGTTACCGCCTCATCTGACGGAATCTCCTGGGCTTCTGAAGCACGTTTCGCACCCCATGGCGATTCGTCCTGCTGCGTCCATGGTGCCGGCGAAGTTGAACAGGCCGCCAGGCCAAAGACGATTAAATTACTTATTGCAATAACGCGAATGTTTTTTATTGTTATATCCATGTTTCTCCCCCGGTATCTAATGGTTTAAAGAAGTGTAGTCCAAATAATTAAATTGTCAGCTTTCCAACCGTATTTTTCATTGTCACAATGGCATAGTAATAATATTAAAACAGGGATAGAAACGCCGGCCTGGCGGCATATAAAACGCCAGCCAATAAAAAAGGGGCCGAAGCCCCTTTTTGTTGCACCCGGTCTTTAACGATCAGGCAACAGCATCTTCCACTTCTTTCATGCTTAAGCGGATTCGACCCTGGCGGTCAATTTCCAGCACCTTGACTTTAACAACGTCACCTTCTGACAGCTTGTCGCTAACGTTCTCGACCCGCTCTTCGCAAATCTGGGAAATATGAACCAGGCCGTCTTTGCCCGGAAGAATTTCAACGAAAGCACCGAAGTCCATGATTTTCTTCACGGTACCATTGTAGACCACACCAACTTCAGCATCGGAAGTGATCTGCTCGATACGTTTTTTCGCTTCTTCCGCTGCTGCCAGGTCACTGGAGGAAATTTTCACGTTGCCGTCATCATCAATATCGATGGCAGCGCCGGTTTCCTCGGTCAGTGAACGAATAACTGCACCGCCCTTGCCGATCACATCACGGATCTTGTCCGGGTTAATCTTCAGGTTCAGGTAGCGGGGAGCATACTGTGACATTTCTGTATTGGTTTCAGAGATCACCTTGTTCATTTCACCAAGGATAAAGTTACGGCCGGCTTTCGCCTGCTCCAGTGCCTTTTCCATGATTTCACGGGTAATGCCATCGATCTTGATATCCATCTGTAACGCACAGATACCTTCTTCGGTACCGGCAACCTTAAAGTCCATATCACCCAGGTGGTCTTCATCGCCAAGAATGTCTGACAGTACGGCGAAATCATCACCTTCCTTAATCAGGCCCATGGCAATACCGGCAACCGGTGCCTTGATTGGCACACCCGCGTCCATCAGGGACAGGCTGGTGCCACACACGGAAGCCATTGAACTGGAACCGTTGGATTCCGTAATTTCTGAAACCACGCGCACTGTATAGGGGAATTCCTCCTCTGAAGGCATAACGCCCAGGACACCGCGTTTTGCCAGGCGGCCATGACCGATCTCGCGACGTTTTGGTGAACCGACCATGCCGGTCTCACCAACACAGTATGGAGGGAAGTTGTAATGCAGCATAAACGGTTCGCGGTAGGTGCCTGACAGCGCATCGATGATCTGTGCGTCACGGGCAGTGCCCAGTGTGGTTACCACCAGGGCCTGGGTTTCACCACGGGTAAACAGGGCGGAACCGTGGGTACGCGGTAATACACCGGTACGGACGGTAATATCACGCACGTCCGAGGTGGTACGGCCATCAATACGTTTCTCACCGGCAATGATACGACCGCGAACCAGTTTCTTCTCAAGCTTGCCAAAAGCAGCCAGAACATCATTTTCACTCCAGCCATCTTCGCTGACCAGAGCCTCAACAAGCGCATTTTTAGCCGCTTTAACAGCGTCCTGACGGTCAAGCTTGTCTGCAATCTGGTAGGCAGCGGTCAATGCATCGGTGCTGATTTCAGCAACTTTTGCAGCCAGTGCTTCGTCAGCGACAGGTGCTTCCCATTGCCATTTTTCGGTGCCGACTTCGGCAGCAAATTCATTGATGGCCCTGACCACAACCTGCAGCTGCTCATGGCCGAACATGACCGCACCCAGCATGACTTCTTCTGAAAGCAGCTTGGCTTCAGACTCAACCATCAATACGGCTTTCTCGGTACCGGCAACAACCAGGTCAAGTGCGGATTCTTCCAGTGCCGCCTTACCCGGGTTCAACAGGTACTCACCGTCCTTGTAACCGACACGGGCAGCACCCAGCGGGCCCATAAAGGGAACACCGGAAATACTCAATGCCGCAGAGGCACCGATAATCGCCGGAATTTCAGGATCAATGTCATCACAAACCGAAACCACGGTTGCAATAATCTGCAGGTCATTATTGAAACCTTTGGGGAATAACGGACGAATCGGGCGATCGATCAGACGGCAGGTCAGGGTCTCTGCTTCACTGGCCCGGCCTTCACGACGGAAGAAACCACCGGGAATTTTACCGGCCGCATAGGTGCGTTCCTGGTAATTAACCGTCATCGGGAAAAAGTCTCTGCCTTCGTCAGATTCTTTCGCCGCTACAGCAGTAACAAATACAACTGTGTCGCCCATGCTGATTTTCACAGCACCGCTTGCCTGGCGGGCAATTTCACCCGTTTCCATTGTGACGGCTAAATCGCCATACTGAAATTCTTTTTTAATTGCTGTAGGTTTCACTTTATAAATTCCTGAAAATTGACCCAAACACTGATCGAATAAAAAACGGAGATTACACCGCTAAAAACATAAAAAAACCACGGCCGCCGGTACTGTTCAGCTGGCGAGCAGTTTGTTTAACGACGTAATCCGAGGCTGCTGATCAGCTCTTTATAACGATCGACGTTTTTCGCTTTAAGGTAATCCAGCAGTTTACGACGCTGGTTAACCATACGTAATAAACCACGGCGTGAATGATGATCGTGTTTATGATCTTTAAAGTGCTCTGTTAATTGCACGATGCGAGTTGTTAATAGCGCAACCTGTACTTCAGGAGAACCTGTATCTCCTTCTTTACGCTGGTATTTTTCAACAACTTCGACTTTTTCTGCGGTCGATAAAGACATGAATGCTCCGAACTATATTTTTACAATAATAAAAGGATGGCGATTTTATCACTTATTGAAGCGACACAAAAGCACTGTTTTCAAAAGATTTTTCCCGCAAGCGACCCACTGACAACGGCAAACAGCCGGCTACCTGCTGCGCCTTTCAGGCGCACTGCTTGATCATGCGACGTGGCGCGACCAGGCCGTCATCCTGGATTTCACCGACACCAAGGAAGTTGCTCTGGTCATAGATGCGCACCCAGCCATGGGTCGGCGCATGCGGCACCAGCACCGGCTGTCCCTGGCGCACATAGAATGCCGCATCGGCACCCAGGTGTACATCCGGCCAGTCGGCAACACCGCTGTCTACCGGTTGCAGGCTGGCATCCAGCGCGTCCGTGCCCTGCTCGACAAGAACCTGCAGCTGTTCCATGGTCAGCATTTCACCTTCATAAGGCCCCACGCTTAAACGGCGCAACGCGGTAATATGGGCACCGGCGCCCAGTTTTTTTGCAATATCCTCGACCAGGGTACGCACGTAGGTACCCTTGGAGCAACTGACTTCCAGTTCGAGAATCAGGCGCTGCTGCGCATCACGGGCAAGGGATATGAATTCAATATCATAAATAGTGACCGGGCGGGGCTTGCGCTCTACCTCAATACCCTGCCGCGCCAGTTTGTACAGGCGCTCGCCATTGTGTTTCAGCGCGGAATACATCGGCGGCACCTGCTCGATATCACCGGTAAATTCCGGCAGAATATTTTTCACGTCGGTTTCGCTTATCGCGGATACATCCTGCTCTTCAAGCACTTCACCCTCGGCATCACCGGTGGTCGTGGTCACGCCCAGCTGGCATTCAAGATGGTAGCGTTTATCAGAATCCAGCAGGAAGGCGGAAATTTTTGTGGCCTCACCGAAGCAGATGGGCAGCATACCGGTTGCCAGCGGATCCAGGCTGCCGGTATGACCGGCCTTGGCCGCGCCGAACAGGCGCTTCACTTTCTGCAAAGCATGGTTTGAGCTGCTGCCCTGCGGCTTATCCAGCAACAGTACGCCGCTGACATTACGCCCCTTGTTTTTACTACGTCTAGCCAAAATCAGTCACTCTCATCACTATGTTTTTTATCACTGGCAATGGCTTCTCGAATCAGATCATCCATTGCCGCGCCGCGGCTGAGACTTTCATCAGCCACAAATTTTAATGTTGGTACAATGCGGGCACGAATACGGCGGGCGATTTCTTTACGAATAAAGCCCACCGCACGGTTCAGTACCTCGATGCTTTCAGCTTGTTGCCCGGAATCCAGAACAGAACAGTAAACAACGGCATGGCTCAGGTCCCGGCTCATCCGCACTTCGGTAAAAGACACAAAACCCAGGCGCGGGTCTTTTATCTCATCCTTTACGATTTCAGCCAGTTCACGGCGGACTTGCTCCGCCATGCGCTGGCTTCGTGAAAACTCTCTTGGCATCTAAACGGGCACTTCAGAAAACTTATAACTTGCGCTCAAGCTCGACACGCTCGAATACTTCGATCTGGTCGCCGACCTGCACGTCGTAATTTTTTACTGCAATACCACACTCGGTACCACTGCTGACCTCGTTCACTGCATCTTTAAAGCGACGCAGGGACTCCAGCTCACCTTCAAAAATAACAACATTGTCACGCAGTACACGAATCGGTGCATCTTTACGCACCACGCCTTCGGTTACCAGCGATCCGGCGACCTGGCCGAATACCGGCGACTTGAAGACTTCCTGCACGGTCGCCATACCGATAATCTGTTCGCGGAATTCCGCTTTCAGCATGCCGGTCAGAGCCCTGGTCACTTCGTCAATCAGTTCGTAGATAACGCTGTAGTAATTCAGTTCAACGCCACGTTCGGCGGCGGCACGGCGGGCAGCCGCATCGGCACGCACGTTAAAACCGATTACAATGGCATTGGAGGCAGCCGCCAGGCTGATGTCGGTTTCATTGATGCCACCAACGCCGGAAGCAATAATACGGACATCCACCTGTTCATTGTCGGCTGCCAGTTTCATCAGTGAATCGGTGATGGCATGCAACGTGCCCTGTACATCGGCTTTCAACAGAATGTTCAGTTTCTTGACCTCACCGGACTGCATCTGGTCAAACATGGATTCCAGCTTATTGGCCTGCTGTGCAGCCAGACGCACGTTGCGTGCTTTTTCCTGTCGGTTCTGTGCGACTTCGCGGGCGGTACGTTCATCTGCAAGCACCTGCATTTCATCACCGGCATTCGGTGTGCTGGACAGTCCGATAACAACCGCCGGCATGGATGGCCCGGCCTCATCAATACTGTGGCCGAACTCATCAAACATGGCACGAACACGACCGAAGTCTTCGCCGGCCAGCATAATGTCACCTTTCTTCAGCGTGCCTTCCTGCACCAGAACGGTTGCGGTAACACCGCGCCCCTTGTCCAGCGAGGCTTCCAGCACAACACCTTTGGCCAGGCCTTCCTTCGGCGCTTTCAATTCCATCAGCTCCGCCTGCAGCGAAATAGCGTCCAGTAATTCATCGATGCCCTGGCCGGTATGCGCGGATACATTGACAAAGATGTTTTCACCACCCCACTCTTCCGGGATGATTTCGTAGTTACCCAGTTCGTTCTTCACCCGCTCCGGATCCGCGCCTTCCTTGTCCATTTTATTGACGGCGATAATAATCGGCACTTCAGCCGCTTTGGCGTGCTGCACGGCTTCGATGGTCTGCGGCATAACGCCGTCATCGGCGGCAACCACAATAATGACGATATCGGTAGCATTGGCGCCACGCTCACGCATGCTGGTAAATGCAGCATGTCCCGGTGTATCGAGGAAGGTAATAACACCCTTGCCGGTTTCAACGTGATAAGCGCCGATATGCTGGGTAATGCCACCGGCTTCGCCGGCAGCCACTTTTGATGAGCGGATATAATCCAGCAGTGATGTTTTACCATGGTCAACATGGCCCATGATGGTCACTACCGGCGGGCGCGGCTCTGCTTTCAGGTCGGATATGTCACGTGCCAGCAGGGTTTTTTCATAGTCGTCTTCGTTAACAACCACCGGGGTATGTCCCAGTTCTTCAATTACCAGCACCGCTGTGTCCTGGTCAATCACCTGGTTGATGGTGGCCATAACACCCATTTTCATCAGCGCCTTAATCAGCTCACCGGCCTTCATTGACATGCGTTTGGCCAGTTCGTCAACGGTAATGGTTTCTGGCACCACTACATCATGTACGATGGCGGCTACCGGCTTCTCAAAGCCGTGTTTCGAATCGGCAGACACATGGCTACGGCCATGTTTGCCTTTTTTCTTCTTGCGGCGCCCACTCTGGTCGCTGGAAACATGTAATTCCTTACGCCCGTACAAGGTGTCCTTGTGCGCATCCTTGTGTTTTTTCTGCGGTGTTTTCTGGCTGCGGACTTCTGCGGCCTGGATCACGTCAGGTGTCAGCACTTCTTCCCTGGATTTGGCTTTCTGGCTTTCCTGCTTGCGTTCCTTCGTCTCGCTTTCAGTTTTAGC
>JAJRTD010000116.1 GCA_024278435.1 Gammaproteobacteria bacterium
AAATCTGTTGATAAAACGGGCAGCATTACGGTACATTTTCGCTCTTGCTGGGCGGATAAAAATGGTACTCATATGCGAGCAATTGATAAAGGTGAAATTGATCTTTATTGTGTTTATTGTCCTGACACAGATGAATGCTATTATCTGAAGCCGCTTGATTACAAGCGTTCTGTTACTTTGAGGGTAGAAGCGCCTCGTAATAATCAGTTGAAAAACATAAGGTTGGCGACTGATTTTCGATGGGTTCCGTAGAGACTATACGTGTGACACCTGTGATGGTGAAGAGATAGTCCAGACCACAAACTCACTTGTGAGGCGTCGAAAGGCGTAGTTGGTAAGCTAAGCCGAGGGTCGCAGGTTCGAGTCCTGCCGGGCGCGCCAAACTCGATTGTTATAAGTTATTGAGATGTTTTTGTGAAAAAAATCTCTGAAAATTATGGTGGACGTAGCTCAGTTGGTAGAGTCCCGGATTGTGATTCCGGTTGTCGTGGGTTCGAGACCCATCGTCCACCCCACTTATTCTTTATAATAGAGTGTGACAGCTTTATGGGTTGTTAGCTCAGTTGGTAGAGCAGGGGACTCTTAATCCCTTGGTCCAGGGTTCGAATCCCTGACGACCCACCATAATGATTGATGCCAAAAAGCTGATTTTAATATGATTTTCAGGCAAAACCTGACTGTTTTTGTTAATATCGGCATCTTGTTAACTGCGAAAGTGGCGGAATTGGTAGACGCGCTGGTTTTAGGTACCAGTGTCTTTGACGTGAGAGTTCGAGTCTCTCCTTTCGCACCAATTTTCTATATAAAACACGTTTTTATTTACCGAGGTAATTATGCAAGTTTCAGTGGAAGCGGGTGAAGGTTTAGAGCGTAAGCTAACCGTTCAGGTACCTGCAGAAACCGTCGAGATGGAAGTGAACAACCGTTTGAATTCCATGAAAAATACGGTTCGAATTGACGGTTTTCGTCCGGGTAAGGTTCCGTTTAAAGTTCTCAAACAGAAATATTCCAGTGCCGTTCTGCAGGAAGTTGCCAGCGAATTAATGCAGCGCACCTTCAGTGACGCGCTGACACAGGAAAACCTGCGTCCGGCAGGCGAGCCTCGGATCGATGCGCCGGATCCTGTTCTGGGCGAGGTCATGGAGTATACCGCTACCTTTGAAATATACCCTGAAGTAGAACTGGCCCCGGTTGCTGATCTTGCCATTGAAAAAACCTCTGCCGGTGTTGAAGACAGCGATGTTGACAACATGATTGATGTTCTGCGCAAGCAGAAAATGGACTGGTCGGAAGTTGACCGTGCCTCCGCAGACGGTGACCGGATTACCATTGACTTTGTCGGTACCGTTGACGGTGAAAAATTTGATGGCGGCAGTGCCAGTGACATGCCGATGGAGCTGGGCGCAGGGCAGATGATCCCCGGTTTTGAAGAAAGCCTGACCGGCCTTAAAGCCGGTGATGAAAAAACATTTAAAGTACCTTTCCCTGAAGATTATGCGGCAAAGGACCTGGCCGGAAAAGAAGCCGAGTTCGCGGTTACGGTTAAAAAGGTTGAAGAGCCGAAAATGCCGGAAGTCGACGAAGAATTTGCCAAAGCTTTCGGTGTTGAAAGTGGTGACACCGAGCAGCTGCGCAGTGAAATCAGGGCCAATATGGAACGTGAGCTGGATAAACGTCTGCGCAGCCTGTTAAAGGAAAGCGTGATGGCAGCGTTGATTGAAGCCAATCCGATTGATGTCCCGGCTGCGATTATCAGTGAAGAAGCCGAAACCCTGAAAAGACAGACTGAAGTGCAGACCCCGGGCAGTGACCTGCCGGTTGATGCTTTTATGGATGATGCCAAACGCCGTGTTCAGCTGGGCATGTTGCTGGCAGAGGTGGCCAAGACTTCAGCACTGAATATTGATGCCGATATGATCAGGGCGCGCGTCGAAGAGATGGCTAAAGACTACGATGATCCGGAAGAATTCGTTAATTACTACATGGGTAACCAGGAGCTTCTGGGCGGTATCCAGACACTGGTAATGGAAGACGCCGTGGTTGACTGGATTGCCGATCAGGCGAAAGTGACCGAGAAAAGCAGTGATTTCGATGCGGTAATGAACCCTGAGAAGAAATAGGGTAATAATCAAAAAACCTCAGCTATACTTGGTTTTGATTAAGTACACACAACAGGCGATATTCTAATGATAAATAATAATTCTAATGGTGCATTAAATGCACAGTCATTAAACCTGGTTCCCATGGTTGTCGAACAAACCTCCCGCGGGGAGCGTTCTTACGACATCTATTCCCGCCTGCTCAAGGAACGTGTGATTTTTATTGTCGGCCCTATTGAAGATCATATGGCCAACCTGGTGGTGGCCCAACTGCTGTTTCTGGAGTCAGAGAACCCGGACAAGGATATTTCGCTTTACATCAATTCCCCCGGCGGTTCAGTAACCGCCGGTATGGCAATCTATGACACCATGCAGTTTATCAAGCCGGATATAAGCACCCTGTGTGTCGGCCAGGCCGCCAGCATGGGCGCGGTGCTGTTAACGGCGGGTAGCAAAGGTAAACGTTACTCATTGCCGCATTCCCGGGTAATGATTCACCAGCCTCTGGGTGGCTTCCAGGGGCAGGCCTCGGATATTGACATTCACGCCAAAGAAATTCTGAAAATCCGTGAAGAGTTGAACAAGCTGCTTGCCGGCCACACCGGGCAGAGCATTGAAACCATTGATCAGGATACCGAGCGAGATAATTTCATGGACGCTCAAATGGCTGTTGAGTATGGTCTTATTGATGAAGTGCTGGGCGTACGTAAATAGGCCGGGAACCTGTAAAACGCCGGTTTTTGGCTGACAGCCTGCCTTTTTTGCAAAAATAACGCGATTTAGCCTTCATTTCGTCAGAAAACCCTGCCCAAATCCTGCATGAATTTTAGCAATGCGCTATGGTCTACTATAAGTAATATAATTTTTGATATATATGCAGGAATTACTTGAAAGATGAGCCACGAATTGGCAAGGTATTGATTGCAAGTACCGGCCAAAGACGTGTTGAGAGAGAGTTATGAGTGACGAAAAAAACACCAGCGGGAATGATTCAGAGAAACTGTTATATTGTTCTTTCTGCGGCAAAAGCCAGCACGAAGTTAAAAAACTGATTGCAGGTCCATCTGTTTATGTTTGTGATGAATGTGTCGAGTTATGTAATGACATTATTCTTGAAGAACTGGAAGATGAAACCAGTACAGCAATCAAGAAGTTACCGACCCCGCGTGAAATCAACGCCATCCTTGACGATTATGTAATCGGCCAGGCACGGGCCAAGAAAATTCTTTCTGTAGCGGTGTATAACCACTACAAACGCCTTGAAGTAAAACACAAAAAAGACGATATCGAGCTGTCCAAGAGCAATATCCTGATGATCGGCCCGACCGGCTCGGGCAAGACCCTGCTGGCAGAAACCCTGGCCAGGCTGCTGGATGTGCCGTTTACCATTGCTGATGCCACCACCCTGACCGAGGCCGGTTATGTCGGTGAGGACGTGGAAAACATTATTCAGAAGCTGTTGCAGAAATGTGATTACGACGTTGACAAGGCGCAGACCGGTATTGTCTATATCGATGAAATCGACAAGATTTCACGTAAATCAGACAACCCGTCCATTACCCGTGACGTTTCCGGTGAGGGCGTGCAGCAGGCGCTGTTAAAACTGATTGAAGGTACGGTTGCCTCGGTTCCGCCACAGGGTGGCCGCAAGCACCCACAGCAGGAGTTCCTGCAGGTTGATACCGCCAATATCCTGTTTATCTGTGGCGGCGCGTTTGCCGGTCTGGATAAAGTTATTCGTAACCGTTCAGAAAAAGGCGGCATCGGCTTTGGTGCCGAAGTACGAACCATGGAAGAAGAGCGCAAGGCGCATGAGATCATCGATGAGCTGGAAGCGGA
>JAJRTD010000117.1 GCA_024278435.1 Gammaproteobacteria bacterium
GGTATTGACCGACTGGTCCTTGGCCTGTGCTGAAATGACATTTTTCAGCCGGCGCTCAAATTCATAACGGTTGATCAGTCCGGTTAATGCATCATGCGTCGCCTGGAAAGTCAGCTGCCGGTTAAGGGAACGCTGTACAGACTCATCATGAATGATAATGACAATGCCGGCGATTTTGTCGTTATGGTCGCGCATGGGTGCAACAACATATTCAATCGGGGTTTCTATATTGCTGTTGTTCTGGATCAGGATGGCGCTGATGGGTTCGTCCAGCACGGATTTGTATTCGATGTTCTCTGTCGGATCATAAATGCGTTTATGGGTGTCTTCCTTTAAGGCGTGCATCACCTGCACCAGTGGTTTGCCTTTTGCTTCCTGTTCGGTCCAGCCGGTCAGTTGTTCGGCCATGGGGTTAATGGTCTGTACATAACCATCGATCGTTGTGGTGATGACGCCATCGACGATCGACTGCAGGGTCATGTGCAGGAAGTTGCTTTGATGTTCCGCATGCTGGGCGTGCTGCTCGGCGACTTCTTTTGCCTGCTTGAGTTTCTCTTCGGTTTTTTTATGGTTTTCAACTTCTGCTGTCAGGTCGTTAATCAGGGATTTTATTTTTCCGACCATCAGGTTGAATGCACGGATGGGCATGCTTATTTCATCATAGCCTTTTTCATTGACGGACACGAATTCACCGCGGGCACTGCTGTTGGCAGCGAGCTGCAGTTTTTTCAATGGCAGCAGGGCGCGGTGCAGGATCATTATTGCAAACAGCAGGGTGAGCAGGGTAAGTACAGTGGAGCCTGAAATTACTTTATAACGAATATCATCCAGGTGTTTTTTAAAGGAAGTAATGTCTGAGGCGGCGCTTATCCTGATTGAAATGTTCTTGTTGGCGCCGTGTATGACGTGCGTGCTGACCAGGTAGTTTTCAGCTACTTTTTTATCAGGCCAGCTGACCGACTGGTGCAGCAGTTCATTGTTGCTGTTGTATATCTGTAGCGGAAGGCCGAGTTCATTTTCAATCTTCGTCAGTATATAGGCGGGATTGGTGATGATTTGTATATAACCCTCGGGTTGCAGGCTACCGATAGAAACTACGGTGGAGAGCAGGGGTTGTTCATGGTATTCGCACAGTTGCGATGTCGGCTTGATACGGCTGGCTTCGGCCATGGACTGTACCTGGCGGATAAGCTGATGGCAGGGCAGGCGGTTCATGCTGTCAATAATCAGTCCGCGTTCGGAGCTGGCCACTAGCTGGAAGTTGCTGTCATAAACCAGGATTTTTTCGAGTTTAAGCAGGCCTGTTGCCATATAGTAACGGTTGAATTCCTGGTCCAGCCAGTAACTGATATTTTTTTTGTTGCCGGAGTGGAAGGCTCTTTTGAACTCGGCCTCACTCTGCAGGAGAAAGCCCAGTTCTTTCTGGTGAGAGGTCAGTTTGTTAATTAAATCGCTGGACTTTATCTCGATCAGCTGGCGCACAGATTCTGTTTGCTGTTCGTAGGCGAGTTCCCTGTATGTGAAGTCGGTGGCTATCACCAGCGCGATACCGATAACACCTATCAGTAAAATAGCCAGGGCTATGGTCTTACGCAGTGTGAGTGATCGCTTTATCATGGTTGTTTTTTATTGTACTGGTAGCCGTTTTCCTTCCATTCTGCGAAACCGCCGCGGTACCAGAATAAATTACGGTAACCGCAGGAGTGTGCAATTTTTATGGCCACAACGCTGCGGTTGGACTGTACGCCGTTGCCGTGAAAAATCAGGGGTTGCGCTTTGTTCTGTGTAATCCCGGCCAGCGACGCGCAGTTTGTGGCGATATCCGGAAGGCTGATACTGCCTTCGATATGGCCGTAATCACGGTCTTTTTTTATCCGGCTGTCAATCAGCAGTGCCGGGCGTTCCTGTGTCAGCATGCTGATTACCTGTTCGCTTGTCAGCGTGGTAACCCCTGCAATTTTTTCCGGTACAATAATTTCGGGCCTGGCCAGGTTGGGCTTTTCCTGCGCGGCTGAATCGCTGGTAGATAGCATGAACAGAGTGATCAATAATAAAGTGGTAAAAAGAGTGCTATGCCCGCTGGTTTTTTCTTTTGTGTGGCACACATGATATAAACCGAAATGTATGTTTCGAAGTATTGTCATGGCTTCTAAACCAGTAGTTTACTAGTGAACTGACAGGTTATCTGTTACCTGATAAGTCTAGTCAATAATCCCGTGTATGTATGATATATCGACATTTGGTGTTGAAAACCTGACAGGGTTCACAAAATACGACATTTGCGGTCTTTTTATGGTGAATGGCTGTTATCAGGCATGGATTTTAATGACCGGCTGCTGGCAGCTGTTCCGGCGAAAATACCCGGGCGGTTATAGCGCTATAAAAAGCCGGAAAATTCGTATACAATCAACGGTTTTTTCTCTGTAAATATCGGAAGACTTATGTCACAACAAAACAGTGTCCGTAAAATTGCTGTTGTTATGGGAAGCCAGAGCGACTGGCCGGTAATGCGATCTGCTGTTGAGCAGCTGGAAGCTTTTGGCGTGGTTTATGAAGCAAAAGTGGTTTCAGCGCACCGTACGCCCGAGCTATTGTTTGAATTTGCCGAGTCGGCCCGTGATAACGGTTTTGCCGCAATTATTGCCGGTGCCGGCGGTGCAGCGCACTTGCCCGGCATGCTGGCGGCGAAAACCACGCTCCCGGTACTGGGCGTACCGGTGCCCTCAAAATACCTCAAGGGTATGGATTCACTTTTGTCCATTGTGCAGATGCCAAAAGGTATTCCGGTTGCGACCTATGCCATCGGTGAAGCCGGTGCGGCCAATGCGGCGCTGTCGGCCATCGCCATGCTGGCGATCAGCGATGAAGCGCTGGCCACCAAGCTGGCCACCTTCCGTGAACAGCAGCAACAGAGTGTTTTTGCCATGACGCTGCCACCTGAAAACGACTAGGGGTTTCAGATTAATCATGAGTGGTAAACAGATATTGCCGGGTTCGACACTGGGTGTTTTGGGCGGTGGCCAGCTGGGCCGGATGTTTTGCGTGGCCGCCCGCACCATGGGTTACCGGGTGGTGGTGCTGGATCCGGACCCGCACTGTGGCGCCGGGCTGATTGCCGATATCCATATCCAGGCAGATTACACCGACCCGGCGGCACTGGAGAAAATGGCAGAGCAATGTGATGCGATTACCCTGGAGTTCGAAAACATTCCTTCACAGAGTGTGCGCCAGGTGGCGGCTAAAACCGCGGTTTACCCGGCAGCCGAATCGCTGGAAATCGCACAGAACCGCGACGCTGAAAAACAGTTCGCCCGAAAAGCCGGCTTGCAGCCGGTACCCTATGCCACCATTTCGCAGCTTGAAGATTTATCACCGGCTGCTGCAGAAATCGGTTTTCCCGCTATTTTAAAAAGCAATACCCTGGGCTATGACGGCAAGGGCCAGTTTGTGGTGAATGATCTCGGCGAACTGGAGTCAGCTTTTGCCAGCGCCGGTGCCGTCAGCTGCGTACTGGAAAAACAGATCAATATTCATTGTGAAATCTCGGCCATCGTTGCCAGGAATGCCGATGCCCGGCTGGCCAGCTTCCCGGTTGCAGAAAACCAGCACCGGAACGGTATCCTGCACATGAGTATTGTGCCGGCACGGGTGTCTGATGAAATAAGGCAGCAGGCCGTGGACAAGGCCGCCTTGCTGGCCGGGGCCCTGGACTATGTCGGTATACTGGCGGTGGAGTTTTTTGTCAGTGAAGATAATGTGCTGTACTTTAATGAAATGGCGCCACGCCCGCACAACAGCGGCCACTATACCAAGGACGCCTGTGTTACTTCACAGTTTGAGCAGCAGGTTCGCATGATGTGCGGTCTGACACCCGGTGATACCCGGCTGCTGTCACCGGTCGTCATGGTAAATATGCTGGGTGACCTGTGGCTGCCGGACTGGTCGGCTATTTTTGCGCAGAACAATATCAAGCTGCATCTGTATGGCAAGACCGAGGCGCGTCCGGGGCGGAAGATGGGGCACTTTAACGTTTTGGCGGAAGACGTGGGGGCGGCGTTGGCGACTGCGGAGAGTGTTTTTTCCGAGCTCTCCGGTTCGTGATGAGGGTAAAACGTATTGAAAAATGAAGAATGAAAAGTGAAAATTTTTTTCTTTATTCTTTGAATTGCCGCTGTTAGATATCTAAGAAAAATGACGGATGAGAGCACGCAGGATTTCTCGCTTTGCTCGAAATGACAATATTTAACTGTTTTTAGTTTTTACATTTTTCACTTTTCATTCTTCATTTTTCATTACCAAACCGGCCTACCTCCGACGGTTCCCGCTACGATTACTATTCCGCCCATGGTTCCTGTTACTACCCGGTCTGCCTGAGCGCGGCCGGTTTGGTCGTGGTTTCCTTTCCATTTTGATCGGCGGTTTCGGCCTGGTCAGCAGCTCGCTGGTTACCGGCTCCCTGCTGATTTTCTGATCGATGTATTCTTCGATGTCCATAATGTAATGCGCGAAGTTTTCACAGGCAAAACTGATGGCAAAACCACTGGCGCCGGCGCGGGCGGTGCGGCCGATGCGGTGAACATAGTCTTCACCGGACTGCGGCAGGTCGAAATTAAAGACGTGGCTGACTTCCGGGATATGTAATCCGCGTGCGGCAACATCGGTGGCAACCAGGGTGTTGTATTCACCGTCCTGGAATTTCTTCAGCAGGGTCTGGCGTTTTTTCTGCGGTACATCACCGGACAGCAGGGCGGATTTGTAACCGTTGCCTTCCAGCCATGCATAGACTTTTTCCGCGACCCGCTTGGTGTTAATAAAAACAATGCTGCGGCTGGGTTTGAGTCTTTCCATCAAGCCAAGCAGTAACGGGATTTTCTCCTCGTTTGCCGGATAATAAATAGACTGCTCGATTTTATCCGCAGTTTTGGTGTCGGCCTGGATACGGATCTCGGCCGGGTCATTCATATGTTCGTAGGCGAGCTCTGAAATACGATGTGACAGGGTGGCGGAGAACAGCAGGCTTAGCCGTTTTTGCGGTTCGGGGCAGCGGCGTATCAGGTAGCGGATGTCATCGATAAAGCCGAGGTCAAACATGCGGTCTGCTTCGTCCAGTACCAGTACCTGACAGGCTTTCAGATTGAATACTTTCTGCTTGAAGAAATCAATGATGCGGCCCGGTGTGCCGATAAGGATGTCAACGCCTTCTTCCAGTATATGGCGCTGTTTATCATAATCGGTGCCGCCGTAAGCCAGGCCCAGCTTTAAATCGGTGTATTTACCGATAACCATAGCGTCCTTGTGTATTTGAATAGCAAGTTCGCGGGTAGGTGCCAGTATTAATGAGCGCGGCTGGTTTTTCTGGTGGGTTTCATGCGCCGGGTTGGTGATCAGGTGGTTCATGCAGGCAACCATAAAGGCCGCTGTTTTTCCGGTGCCGGTCTGAGCTTCGCCCGCGACATCTTTGCCGGTAAGGGCAATCGGGATGCTTTGTGCCTGAATCGGGGTGCAGAATTCAAATCCTGCATCATCCAGTCCCCTGATCAAGTCTGGGTCAATATCGAAGTCTTTAAAGCGCGTTTCTGTTAGATGGTGGTTCATGAGG
The DNA here is from genome assembly GCA_024278435.1 of Gammaproteobacteria bacterium. GTDB lineage: Bacteria > Pseudomonadota > Gammaproteobacteria > SZUA-229 > SZUA-229. The sequence goes on from JAJRTD010000117.1 coordinate 5,600, forward strand.
GCCTAGCTTACAGTAAATTACAACCGGGGTCGCTTTACAAATTTATAAAATAGTTTATTATGTACCAATCATTGTCTTGATTTCAAATTACTTCGAACAAGTCGAAGGAAATTTAACAACAAAAATTCACAACAAATATTCACTAAATTCTTATCGGTCGCCGATGCGATAATTCTAAAATTCCAAGTTTATTTATAAAAGAGGGTTTACCTTGAGCAGCGAAATTGTTTACGTTACAGATGATTCTTTTGAACAGGAAGTCTTGAAATCTGAAATTCCCGTACTGGTTGATTACTGGGCAGAATGGTGTGGCCCCTGTAAAATGATAGCCCCGCTGCTTGATGAGATTGTCGGTGAATATGCGGGCAAGCTGAAGGTAGCCAAACTGAATATTGATGAGAACTCAGCGACACCGCCAAAGTTCGGTATTCGTGGTATCCCGACATTAATGATCTTTAAAGACGGTGATGTTGAAGCAACTAAAGTTGGCGCATTATCCAAATCCCAGTTAACGGCGTTTATTGACAGCAATCTATAAATAACAGCCTGCCGGTTGAGACCTTCAGCCGGCAGGCAAAAGCTTTATTTCTAATAAAAACTACTCCAGGAGGCATGGCCGTCGCTGACCTCTTTAAATATTACAGTCGACATCAAAAAAAATCCTGAACTCAAATCAAATCAAAGTCCCTTTCTAATTATGAATCTTACCGAACTAAAACAAAAACCCGTTACCGAACTCGTTGAACTTGCCGTCTCCATGAAACTGGATAATGTCTCCCGCTCGAAAAAGCAGGACATTATTTTTGCCATTCTCAAGGCGCATGCGAAAAACGGGGAGGATATCTTTGGTGATGGTGTGCTGGAGATTCTGCAGGATGGTTTTGGTTTTTTACGATCGGCAGACGGTTCCTATCTGGCCGGCCCGGATGATATCTACGTTTCGCCCAGCCAGATACGCCGCTTTAATATGCGTACCGGTGATACCATTGCCGGAAAAATCCGGCCGCCGAAAGAGGGTGAGCGTTACTTTGCCATGCTTAAAGTGGACCAGATCAACTTCGAGTCACCGGAAAACATGCGTGGCAAGGTTGCCTTTGAAAATCTGACACCGTTGCATCCGAATGAGCGCATGAAAATGGAGCGCGGCAATGGCAGTACCGAGGATATAACGGCAAGAATCATTGACCTGGTTTCACCGATTGGCAAGGGGCAGCGTGGTTTGATTGTGTCACCGCCTAAAGCCGGTAAAACCATGATGCTGAACCATATTGCCCAGTCAATCGCCGCGAACTATCCCGAGTGTTACCTCATTGTGTTACTGATTGATGAGCGCCCGGAAGAGGTGACTGAAATGGAACGTAGCGTGCGCGGTGAAGTTGTGTCATCCACCTTTGATGAACCGGCCAGCCGCCACGTGCAGGTTGCCGAAATGGTTATCGAAAAAGCCAAGCGCCTGGCCGAACATAAAAAGGACGTAATTATTCTCCTCGATTCCATCACCCGCCTGGCACGTGCCTATAATACGGTGATTCCATCATCCGGCAAGGTATTGACCGGTGGTGTCGATGCCCATGCATTGCACCGCCCGAAACGTTTCTTCGGTGCTGCCCGTAATATCGAGGAAGGTGGCAGTATTACCATTCTTGCTACCGCACTGGTCGATACCGGTTCGAAAATGGATGAAGTGATTTACGAGGAATTCAAGGGTACCGGTAATATGGAAATTCACCTCGACCGTCGTATTACTGAAAAACGTATTTTCCCTGCAATCAATATCAACCGTTCCGGCACCCGCCGTGAAGAACTGCTGACCAAGCCGGATGAGTTGCAGAAGATGTGGATCCTGCGTCGCTTGTTACAGCCGATGGACGAGCTCGGTGCCATCGAGTTCCTCATGGGTAAACTGCAGGCTACCAAGACCAATGACGAGTTCTTTGATTCGATGAA
>JAJRTD010000118.1 GCA_024278435.1 Gammaproteobacteria bacterium
AAACTGCACGGTGATGTCACCGCAATCAGCAGTGATGGCACTTCATTCCAGTTATGTAACACCAATATACCGGTGCAGAAAAGTGATGACAGCAGGGATTCTAGCCGTTCCGGCTGTATAAAGGTCAGTGCGGATAACGCAACTTCGATCTTTGGTATGAACGGCATGCCAACTACACTCGCTGACCTGGCGGAAGGCGAACCGGCAACGGTATTCGGTCGCCTGAAACGCGAACACGGCTATGATGATGACGAGGACAGGGATGATGATGAATATGAAGACGATTATGACGAGCATCAAAAAGTAAAACAAAGCAGGAAAGAACACAGAAAAGATCGCAGGGATGAGCACGGTGACCGTAAACACGGTGACAGCAAACACGAAGATGATGACGATGACGACCGGGATATGGACGACATGGTTCTCAGCGCCGCATTGATAGAGCTTGGACCGGCCTCCGGCTTCCAGAACCTGAGAGGTTCTGTCACTTCAGCCGTAAACGACAGCGACCAGTTTGACATGAATGTTGCTCCCGGCCAGGGGCTGAGCACACCGTTAACCCTCAAGGTACAGATCCAGAAGGGTACAATACTGATCAACCGTAAAGGTGTACCGGTTGATCCTGCCGATATCAATACCGGCAAGCTGGTGAAGGTACGCGGTGTGCTCGATGTTGACAACAAGACGCTGCTGGCATCGCTTATCATTGTCGATACCGACAGTTCCAGCAAACTGAGCGGCACGGTCAGTGCCAACCCGGACAACAGCTGTGGATTCAGCCTGGCGACCGCCACTGGTGACCGTAGCATTGCCACCAGTAATAACACCAGAGCCTTCGTGGTAACCGCTGACTCTTCAACACCGATCGAAGTCGCTGACCTGGCGGTCGATCAGCAGGCTGATGTTTATGGTGAAGAGGCCAATACCGGCTGCTTTACCGCACATACCATTATTGCCTATTAAGGCGGCTGACTTGGCTGAAAGTCAGTTAAGGAGCCTCTGAACAAGTCTGGGTACGGCAGATTGAGATTCAGAATTTTTCAGGGCAAGGCGCTAAGTGATTGTAATAGTTATTCTATTGCAATGGCTTAGTAACGCAGCCATGAGAAATTCTGGACTCAAGATGCGTATACACGACTTGTACAGATGTTCCATAACACCTCAGTGAGATAAAAGGGGCATTATGCCCCTTTTATTTGCCAGTACAAAATAATCTTGACAATTCATGACATGTCAACCAATATTGTGATATGGCAACAATTAAAATCAGCTCAAAAGTCGAAGAACAGGTCTGGGAAGATCTCAGGCAACTGGCGAAAGAATCTCACCAGAATGTCTCAGGTTTACTCACCGAGGCAATCAGTGATTATGTGCATCGCAGGCGCGTAAGACCCGTGGTACTTGATCACCTTGCCGCTTCTATGGATGAAAATGAAGAACTAGGTCACTTGCTTGCAAAGTAATACTGTTCAGTTTCTGAGTCTTGACGAAGTACTCGAGATGCATACCAGACTAATCAACCGTTTTGGTGGCGCCGATGGCTTACGTGATATGGGGCTGCTGCAAAGTGCGCTTTATCGCCCGCAGACAGGGTATTATTCAGATCTGGTTGTAATGGGCGCGGCTTTATTTGAATCGCTCATGAACAACCATCCTTTTGTTGATGGCAACAAACGCGTTGCATTTTTTTCTACTGATGTTTTTCTGCGTATCAACGGTTATAAAATGGCTGTTCAACCTGAAGTGGCTTACGATTTTCTTATGGCACTGTTTGATACAAACACCTGTGATCTTGAACATTTAATGCCGTGGATTAGACAGTCTGTTGTACGTCTGTAACGTATTCCCGGGAAAGCATATCCATTAAATGCACAAATTATGACATTGATAAACAACAACCAGCTCACACAGTTTCTCTCTTCACCGGACAGGCCGGAAGGCACCCTGAATTACCATCAGTTGCAGGGTTTCCTGTTCGCTATTTGCTGCTCGCCTGAACTCGTCCTACCGTCTGAATGGATACCATTGGTTTTTAATGAACATGAAGGGCAATACGACAGTAAAGAGCAGGCCGAATCGATTATGCAGGCACTACTGGTTTTGTATAACGACATCAATACACAGGTCGTTGAGGGAAGGGTGATGCTGCCGGATGACATTACGGTTGCTGAAAAGGCAATAGATAATGTTGGCAGGGACTCACAACTTGGCCAATGGTCGAGTGGATTTTTTATGGGTCATGACTGGCTTAAAGAGTTATGGGACGGCTACACCCCGGAAGCACTGTCTGAAGATCTTGGCAGCTCCATGATGATATTAGGCATGTTTTCAGACCGCAAACTGGCGAAGGCTTTCTATCAGGAAATCGCGGTTGCCAGCAGCGATTCGTTTGAGGACTATGTCGCCAGGATGCTCGACATGTTCGAGGATGCCATGAAGCAGTATGCGCATCTTGGTCGATGTATCCAGACAGCGCTATCCGAGCAAGCATCAGAGCCGGTCATTCGTAAAGCTAAAACCGGACGAAACGAACCTTGCCCCTGCGGCAGTGGAAAAAAATACAAAAAATGCTGTTTACCGGGACAGTATACGCATTAAACACATTGTTTATGAGCGATAGCATCTACTCTTTTGCATTTTATTTTTCGCGTTATTCGCAGATTTGATTTTATATTCTGGCTACAACCAGCTTATGCAGGGTGGGCACTGCCCACCATCACGACACCGTATAAAACCCGGCACAATAATGCATAAAATCACACATACCAGTATCACAAACCGGGGACAGACCACGGTTTTTCTCGAAAGATCAAAGAGCCCGACGCATTCCGGGACAGTAAACTCATTGTAAATCGTGGTCTGTCCCCGGTTTTCCCGTCACCGGCTCCAGTATTTCTGCATTCTCATCTATGGCAGGATAGGGCAGTCCTTTATTATCACAGTAATTCGCGATTTTCGGATGGTAGGCCTTGAACAGCAGTCGCTGGTAGTTCCTGTCATCCAGTGCACGGCTGTCATACATACCCGCGCGGTTGCGCTGGTGATAGGCCTCATAAAGCACCAGTGCAGATGCCACGGAGACGTTTAATGACTGCACCATGCCGGCCATGGGGATGGTAATGATCTCATCAGCCATGGCAACGGCCTGCGCGGTGACACCTTCCAGTTCTTCACCGACCAGTATTGCTGTGGGCCTGGTGTAATCGATGTCACGGTAGTCTTTTGAATTTTCCGCCAGCGTGGTGGCTACGATCTGGTAACCCTGCTGTTTCAGCCGGCGGATACCCTGTTCGATGCTTGTGTGATTTTTTACTTCTATCCATTTCCGGATGCCACCGGCTGCCATCTGGGTAAGACGGATAGAGGGCTGGTCACTCACTGCGTGTATTTCCAGCCCGCCAACCGCTTCCAGGGTACGTGCCACAGCCGCCAGGTTATGGGGTTTACGGACATTTTCCATGATCACTGTCAGATCGGTCTGTCTTTTGTCGAGGCAGGCTTTTATTGTTGCCAGACGTTGTTGTGTCATATTATAAAAAACCGGGGACAGACCACGGTTTTCCGGTTATAGAACGACCGTATCTGCAGCAAGACTGGCTTGATTCATTACCGGCCATTATATCAATGATTATTTCCTGGTTTCTGAGGACAGCTCACCCTGGGTCTGCTTCGCTCTTGTTCGTGGTGAATCAGCATCATTGTACGGGTCGTCTGGAGCCGGTGTACTGGAGCAGCTGGCTATTGACAGGCTGGTTAGTAACAATACGATAGTGGTTATAAGTACTCGCTTCATTTGAATTTCCTGTTATTGTAGTTTCTGCATTCGGGTAATTAATCAGGCACACTAGTTTAGCAAAGACGATGGCGGCTCGTAGACCTTTGCATTCACCTCAAACAGGGAGATAGCTTTAAAATGACAACAGTAAGTGGTAGCTGCTTATGCGGCAGCGTTAAATATGAAGTTTCCGGGGAAGCGGAGCGGTTTTATCACTGTCACTGCCAGCGTTGCCGCAAGGCCACGGGTACTGGGCATGCCAGCAACCTGTTTATCAGTCCGCAGACGGCTGTTCGCTGGCTACAGGGCGAGGAACTGCTGGGACGTTACAAGGTGCCGGAGGCGGAACGGTTTTATAACTGTTTCTGCACACGCTGTGGCGGACCGATGCCACGAGTGGTACCGGAGCTGGACGGTGTGCTGATTCCGGCCGGTTCGCTGGATACACCGTCACCGTTGCCGGCACAGGCGCGGATTTTCTGGGATTCGCGCGTGGACTGGTCGTGTACAGATGATCTGCCGGTGTTTGCCGAGTATCCGCCTGCAGACTGAAGCGCATTGGATATCTGATTGCTGCCGGCAACGTGCCTTATGCTGGCCTGCATGCTGGATGCTGAAGAGCATTTGAGCACGGGTAACACAGAGAAGATCCTTCGACTACGCTTTGCTGCGCTCAGGATGACACAGCTGATATTTGTCATTCTGAACGATAGTGAAGAATCCTGTGCCACCGCAACCGGTTTTAGCTTCAGGGCCTTCAGCTGCGCTGGCTATGCCCAGGATAAAAACCCTTTTTCTGTCATTCAGAGCGATAGCGAAGAATCTTGTGACATTGTCACCGCTTTATGCCGAGTATCCGCCTGCGGGCTGAAGCGCATTGGATCACTGATTAATG
>JAJRTD010000119.1 GCA_024278435.1 Gammaproteobacteria bacterium
ACATATTGCCGAAGACGATGGCCGATTCCATTCGCGTTACGGTGGTGTTCGCCACCTCAGCGACTATGTCAGCCGCATGCTGCACGATGCACTGGACGCTTTTGCCAGGCTGGATACGGAAGCGGCGATCAAGGTGGTGCATGCCGATGAAGAGGCCGATAGCGAGTACCAGTCCCTGATGCGGCAGTTGATCACCCACATGATGGAAGACCCGCGCACCATTTCCGAAGTGCTGGATGTTATGTGGGCGGCGCGTGCCCTGGAGCGCGTCGGTGATCATGCAAAAAACATCGGCGAATACGTCATTTACCTGGTTGAAGGTAAAGATATCCGCCACCTGGATCTTGATGAACTCGAAGAAATTGAAAAAGACCTGATCTCCTGATTGCAAATTGTGAAGTGTGATTTATGAAACAGGCAAAAATTCTGATCGTTGAAGACGATCAGGGCATACAGGATATGCTGCAATACGCACTGGGTGGTGAGAGTTACCAGTTGTTTTCAGCAATGACCGTAAAAGCCGCCTGGGACATTATTGAAAACGACCTGCCCGAGCTGGTGCTGCTTGACTGGATGTTGCCCGACAGCAGCGGCATCGACCTGTTGCACCGCATCCGAAAATATCACTCAAAGCTGCCGGTGATTATGCTGACCGCAAAAGCCGAAGAGGACGACCGTGTACTCGGGCTGGACATGGGCGCCGATGACTACATTACCAAACCGTTTTCGGTGAAGGAGTTAAAGTCACGCATCCAGGCAGTATTAAGGCGCAGTATGCCGGAGAAGCAGGCAGTGCAGATCGGTGAACTGTTGCTTGATCCCTCCAGCCAGCGGGTAAAAGTCGGTGACCATGTACTGGAGCTGCCACCGACCGAGTTCCGCCTGCTGCATTATTTTATGACCCATGAAGACCGTGTCTTCTCCCGGGCGCAACTACTGGACCAGGTATGGGGGCAGCAGGTTTACGTTGAAGAGCGCACCGTTGATGTGCATATCCGTCGCCTGCGAAAAAACCTGGCGCCCTACCAGCTTGATAACATGCTGCAGACCGTGCATGGCAGTGGTTACCGGTTTTCAAGGTTATGAATGCCGCGCTGCGCCAGGAAATAGAAATCTTTGTTACCGGGTTGCTGCTATTCCTGGTCGTCGGCTTTTTCAGCGGTCACCTTGCATTCTGGCTGATTTTCGGCCTTTCGCTTTACGTGGCCTGGAACTTTTATAATCTCAACCGCCTGACCCGCTGGCTGTCCAGTCCGGCAAAACAGGTGCCGGAAACCATCGGCGTCTGGGATGAGGTTTATTATCAGCTGCATCATCTCTATCAGCGCCAGCGCAAAGCCAAGCGAAAGCTCAGCGCTATCGTTACCCGTTTCCAGGAATCGACCCAGGCCCTGCCTTATGCCACCATTGTTCTGAACAAGGACAAGGAAATCAAATGGTTTAACAACGCGGCAAAAAAAATGTTTAACCTCAGCAGCGGCCATGACTTCGGTCAGCGTATTGACAACCTTGTGCGCCTGCCGCGTTTTATGAATTACATCAAAAACGAGAAATATGGTGATCCACTGGAACTGGAAATAAACCAGCAGCAGATCCGCCTGACCATCACTCCTTATGGTAACGGCCAGTATCTGCTGGGGGCGCACGATATCACCCAGCGAAAAAAACTGGAAACCATGCGTCGTGATTTTATTGCCAATGCCTCACACGAGTTGCGTACACCGTTAACGGTTATTTCCGGTTACCTTGAAGCCATACAGGAAGTGAAGGATGAGAAGCTGCGACTGCCGCTGGAGCGCATTCAGGAACAGGCCGAGCGGATGCAAACCATTCTGGAAGAGCTGATCTCGTTGTCCAGGCTGGAAAGCAGTGACGAACCGGAAGAAATTGAAGAAATCAATGTCGGCCAGCTGGTGGAAACGGTTTACCAGGAAGCGATCTCCATGGACAAGAGCCAGCATAATATCGAAAAGCAGGTCGAGCCGGTGGTTATTTCCGGTAACCGTGAGGAGCTGCGCACCGTGCTGTCGAACCTGGTAACCAATGCGATACGTTATTCCGATGAAGGCTCGACGATAAAGATCTTCACTATAAACAACGATGCCTATGCCGGCTTTGGTGTTGAGGATAAAGGTGTCGGCATCAGTTACGAACATATCCATCGCCTGACCGAACGCTTTTACCGCGTCGATCCGGGCCGTTCCCGTGAACAGGGTGGAACCGGCCTGGGCCTGGCCATCGTCAAGCATATCCTGGACCGTCATAACGCGCGCCTCAGCGTCAAAAGCAAACCCGGTGAAGGCAGTGTGTTTGAGTGCCTTTTTGACCGGTAAGGTTTTTCCTGTTCGCGGTTATTTATGACCATGCATGGTTAATAAGACGATTCGTAACAAAATCGTCATATTTCAGTCACCGTACCTTCATATTTAAATCACATAATTACCGCATTCATATTACAAACAGAGTTGGAGTTAATCATGAAACTTAGAAATTTACTGGCAGCAAGCATTGGCGCGCTGTTAATTACAAGCACAGCCTACGCGGCAGACGTTGATAAGGAAATCCCTTCCTATAATGCGGTCAGCGGAATTTCCGGCAACCTTTCCAGTGTCGGTTCAGATACCCTGGCTAACCTGATGACACTGTGGGCGGAGGGTTTTAAAAAGGTTTATCCTAACGTCAATATACAGATACAGGCGGCGGGTTCATCAACTGCGCCTCCAGCTCTGACCGAAGCTACTTCAAACCTGGGGCCGATGAGCCGCAAGATGAAGTCAAAGGAAATTGCCGCGTTTGAAGACCGGTATGGTTACAAACCGACCGCCATCCCGGTTGCCATTGACGCGCTGGCTGTTTATGTCAACAAGGATAACCCGATCAAGGGCATGACCATTCCACAGGTTGATGCAGTCTTTTCTTCAACCCGTAAATGCGGTTACGATAAAGACATTGCATCATGGGGCGACCTGGGTTTGTCCGGCAACTGGAAAAAACGTGACATCCAGATTTATGGCCGTAACTCGGTATCCGGTACCTATGGTTACTTCAAGAAAAAAGCATTATGTAAAGGCGACTACAAAAACAGCGTAAACGAGCAGCCCGGTTAGGCTTCTGTTGTACAGTCTGTCAGTACTTCATTAAATGGCATTGGTTATTCAGGCATCGGTTATAAAACCTCCGGTGTACGCGCGGTGCCATTAACCAGGAAAGCAGGCAAACCGTTTGTTGAGGCGACACCGGATAATGCTGTTAAGGGCAGCTATCCTTTATCACGCTTCCTTTATGTATATGTTAACAAGCACCCCAACAAACCTCTGGCGCCACTGGAGAAAGAGTTCCTGAAAATGGTTCTGTCACAGAGCGGTCAGAAGGTTGTAATCAAGGACGGTTATATTCCGCTGCCAGCAAAAGTAGTTGAGAAGTACAGAAAACTGCTGAAATAAACCTGCTGCAGGTTTCCTGTTAAATAAAAAACGCCGGCATTAGCCGGCGTTTTTGTGTGTGGTATAAAAGAGCGGTAACTGAAAAAATATTTCACCACAGAGGCGCAGAGAGAAACTTTTTTATTGTTAAGTATGCTCTGAATAAGTCCTTATCTGTCATCCTGAGCGCAGTTGAAGGATCTTGAGCCACTGAGTAATCAATTACTTACGGAGAAAAAGATTCTTCGCTGCGCTCTGAATGACACTTATTCAGAGTATCCTTAACTGCGCCTACGGCGCAGTTAACAAGGAAAAGACTCTGTGTCTCTGTGGTGATTCAGTTTTTAAAGA
>JAJRTD010000120.1 GCA_024278435.1 Gammaproteobacteria bacterium
CTCTCCATAATTTCTCCATATTTCCTCCATCAACCGGCAAAGATTGAAAACAAGCACCGGGGTTTAATGGCAACCGTGGAAACACAAAACCCGAATTAAATAACCGGAGACACTTATGAAACCATTATCCAGAAAAAAATCACTGTTAAACATCGCCGTTACCATGGCAATAAGCACAACCTTATTGTCTGCTTCTGTTCTGACTACACAGGCTTATGCTGCTGAAGCGGGTTTGAACAACGCCATTCTAGCAAACCAAAATGAACATAACGAAGCAGAGCGGGAAAACTACCTGTACCCCGGTATGGGCATTGGCGCTGCCACCGGTACGGCCATTGCCGGCCCGGTCGGCCTGGTTATCGGCGGCCTTATTGGTGCTTTCGTCGGCGCCAGCCAGACAACAGAAAATGAAGTCGATATAAACAGCGAAACCAGTATTCCCGCAGTTGCCCTGGATAACAGTGAAAACAGCATAACCACTGGTGCCGTTCAATCAGTCGCTGATAACAGCACGACAAACCACAGTGTACAGGTTGCCCGGCTTGGCGCCATCACTGCTGTTGCCGATGAAAGCATCGAATCAGAGCAGGACAAACTGCTGGATATCCTGACCGATGATCTCAGTTTTGATGTTTACTTCCGCTCCGGCAGCGCCGATATCGAAAGCTTCTACCCCTCAAGGCTGGCCGCTATTGCAGGCCTGCTCAACAATATGAACGCACTTGAAATTCACCTTGACGGTTACACCGACCGCCGCGGTGACAGCACCCGGAACATGGCGCTGGCAAACCAGCGTATCGAAAAAGTACGCCAGCAGCTGATCACTGCCGGTATCGACGGGCACCGCATTATCAGCAATGCCTACGGTGAAATGAAAATGGTTTCTGCACCGGGTGATCTTGAAGCCTATACCTTCGACCGCAAGGTGGTTATCCGTTTCCAGCGCGCTACGCCGGACTCCATTCATGCCATGAAACAGGCGCTGTCCGTCAGCGACGAAAAAACCACCGGCCGCAGTATCAGCCAGCTTGAAGGCGAAACTGATGCAGTGGCACAGTTTTGAAGGCGCATAAAAAACCGGACTGCGACAATACCATGGCCTACAGCACACTAAGCGGCGTGAATATGGTTTCAATGAATATTTTCAGCAAAACCTCCGGTTTCCGCATGACAAAACATGCACTGGAAAGAGCGCAACAACGGTGCATTCCGCCGCTGATTATTCACTGGCTGTGCCAGTACGGCTCACGCAAGCGCAATAACAATGGCAGCATCATCTGTTATTTCGACCGCAAAAGCGTGCACCTGGTTGCATCCGATGTCGGCCAGATCGTCATCCGTCGCCTGTCCGGGCTGATGAATGCCTACCTGGTAATCGCCGGTGACCAGATCCTCACCGTCGGTCACCGTTACAAACGCATCCGTAACCATTAATCCCCTTACCGGGGCACCGGCAGACAGTAAAGACTTTCTGCCGGTGCCGGGAGCTAAACATGAACACAAACAATTCAATCTACCTGCCCCGGATTTTCGGGCAACGCATAAAAAACAGGCATAATCTGTATACCAGATCTTTTAATGCCCTGCATAAAATACTGCTTGTTATCAGCATCTACCTGGTGTTCGGCCTGCTGTGCCAGCACGTTTATGCCAGCGTCAATGAAACCATAACAGACCCCTACCACAGCCGGCACGGCTCTGTCTGGTTGCGCAGCAATGTGCAGCCAGATAACAACCACTATATCGAAGCCCTGCAAATGCAGACCGATGTCAATATCGAGATCAGCGGGCCGATCGCCCGCACTACCGTAAGCCAGCAGTTTCAAAATAACAGTGAGCTCTGGGTGGAAGGTATTTATGTTTTTCCATTGCCGGAAAAAGCCAGCGTAGACCGCTTCAGAATAATTATCGGCAAACGTATTCTTGAAGGACAGCTAAAAGAACGGCAGGCAGCAAGAAAAATCTATCAGCAGGCCAGGGCCACCGGCAAAAAAACCGGCCTGATTGAACAGCAGCGCCGCAACGTATTTTCTACCGCACTGGCCAATATTGCACCGGGTGAAATCATCCGTATCGAGTTTGAATACCAGCAGCTGCTGGACTACCGGGACCAGCGCTACCGCCTGCGCTTTCCCATGACCATCGCTGAGCGCTATAAGCCGGGCAGAAATAAAAACACTGCCCCGGCGACCGCTATTAAAGAACCCGATGTGATCACCCGGCGCAGTGAACACGCCGACAGTAATCCCACCCGTATTCATATCCTGCTTGATGCCGGCGTCAGCCTGGCCGAACTGGACAGCATCTACCATAAAATCAATATCACCCAGACCAGTGAGCGCCGCTACAGCATCTCGACCATTGGTGAGAACATCCGGTCAGACCGCGACTTTGAGCTGGTATGGAAGCCGCAGCTGAGCAACAGTCCGCAGCTGGCGGGCTTTAAACAGACGGTAAATGGCGAAGACTATACCCTGCTCAGCATTCTGCCACCGCAACCCGGTTATATGCAGCAGCAGATCAGGGCGCGGGACGTTGTTTTTGTGCTGGATATTTCAGGATCCATGGCCGGCACCTCCATTGAACAGGCCAAAGCTGCCCTGCTTACCGCGGTGGACAGGCTGCACAGCATCGACCGCTTTAATATTATCTGGTTCAACAACAACAGCGGCAGCCTGTTTCCCCGCATGATGCCAGGTGATGAAAAAAACATCGACACCGCCAAAGCCTTTGTAAACCAGCTGCAAGCCGGCGGTGGCACCGAAATGCTCAATGCCCTGCAACTGGCACTGGCCGGTCAGCAGCAATACGGCCGCTTCCGCCAGGTGATCTTTCTTACCGACGGCCAGATCAGCAACGAGCAGCAGCTGTTGCGTACACTTGACCGGCACCTTGGCAACAGCCGCCTGTTTACCATCGGTATCGGCTCGGCACCCAACAGTTACTTTATGCGCAAGGCAGCCCTCAAGGGCCGTGGCAGTTTCACCTATATCGGCGATATAAACGAGGTAGAAGAAAAAACCGGGAGACTGTTGCGCCAGCTGGAAAACCCGGCCCTGACCAATATCAGCATTGATATCGACCGCAACCGCTACCAGGTCTTTCCCAATATTGTTCCCGACCTGTACGCCGGTGAAACCGCCACCGTGTTAATTAAAGGCCCGCCGTTGCAACAGCCACTGAATATTAGCGGCGACTACGGCAATAGCGAGTGGCAGACACAGCTGGCAACGGACACTACGGAACATAGCGGTATCCGCGTTGCCTGGGCCGGCGAA
>JAJRTD010000121.1 GCA_024278435.1 Gammaproteobacteria bacterium
CCGATGCGAACCTATAGTCTGGGCATACAGCTGCTGGACCTGGATGACCCAACCCGTGTTATCAGCCGGATCAAAGATCCGATCCTGGTACCCAATGAGCATGACCGTGAAGGTTATGTACCGAACGTGGTATACAGCTGCGGCGGGATGATTTTTCAGGATGAGCTGATTATTCCCTATGCCTCTGCCGACGAGCGTTGCAGCGTGGCAACGCTGAAAGTTTCGGAAATTATGGCACGGCTTAAAGCCGGCTGACTTTTGCCGTTGACGGCTATGCCTGCCGGGCTTCCGCCCGGGTGTGTTCTTCCGGCCGTACTGTTCGGCCAAGGCTGCGCTGGTTGTAGATGGCGAGTAATGCCATCAGCCAGGAAAGCGATGATTCCGCCCCCTGGTTTTCATTCACGCCGTCAACCTGCAGACCGTCCCGGCAACCACCGGTGGCGTGATCGTATAACGGGATATGCAGGTCGTTCTCACCCTGGTACCAGTTAAAGCAGCGATAGGCCCGGCTGATCCATGTCTCATCGCCGCTGGCGTTAAAGGCCTCCAGGCAGGCATCGACCATGGCCGCGGCTTCCACCGGTTGCTGGTCGAAGCGGGCTTTTTTGCCGCCTCTTTTATACCAGCCATGGTTGCCGATGGCGACGAAATGGCTGCCGGCCTTATCGGTCTGAATTTTTTCCAGCCAGGACAGGGTATCAATGCCGATGGCCAGCATTTCTTTATTGTTAAACCGTTGTCCGGATAACAGTAAAGCCTGTGGCAGGCGGGCATTGTCATAACTTAATATATCTTCAAACCATGGCCAGTCTTCGCCGGCCGTTGCATTGAACCAGTCTACGAGCCGGTCGGAAAGCCGGGCGCACAGTTTTTCGATCCGGGAGTCGGCCGGATGATGGTTCAGGTAGTGGTGGATGCCTATAATGGTAAAGGCGACGGCCCTGGGTGAGGTGAAGTTCTCGACGGTATCCAGCGCCCGTTTGAGCAGATCAGTCGCCAGGTCAACATGGCCCTTGTTCCGGCTCAGTGCGACTGCCGTTCCCAGGCCCCAGATGGCCCGGCCATGAGAATCTTCCGAGCCGGTCTGTTCCAGCCAGGCACGTTCGTAGGACATGAAGTTACGAAAACGCAGGGTCTCGTTATTGAAGGCGTGATCGAGAAAACTGAGGTAGTTCGATGCCAGTTCATTCAGTGACTTGTCCTGTGGCTGCAGGTTCTGTGCTTTTACTGCAACGATCAGGGCGCGGGCATTATCATCGACGCAATAACCGTGTGATCGGTCAGGAACGGTGTAGCGTGAATGCTGAAGAATGCCGGCACCATCCGTCAGGCGCCGCAGGTGATCCAGTTTTATATCCGGTAATACCTGTTGGCGCAAGTCCAGCGTTTCCGGCAGCTGTTGCTGCACATCGCTGCGTAAGCGATGAGCGATGACATCGGCAAAGGTTTCAACATAGCGCCGGCCGACTTCACTCCATATCATTTTGCGGCCATAGTTATAGGCCTTTAGCTGCATACTGCGAAGCTCGTCCGGGTGGCTGAGCAGATCGTTGATTTCAAGGCCAAGCTGTTCGTGGTTGCGAAACGGAAACAGCCGGCCACGGCCATTGGCCAGCAGTTCCTGTGCATGCCAGTAAGGCGTGGAAACCACGGCTTTGCCCATGCCCAGTGCATAAGCCAGTGTGCCGGAAATAATCTGGGCTTCGTTCAGATAGGGAGTTATATAAATATCAGCGGCACCGATAAATGCCGGCAGGTCTTCGTCTGACACGAACTGGTCATAAAAGATAACGTGATCAGCCACCCCCAGCTGTTTGGCGCGCATGTGCAGGCCGAGTCGGTATTCCTCTCCGTGCTCAGCCTTGAGGTGCGGGTGAGTGGCGCCCACCACCATGTAAATTACATCAGGATGCTGCTTTACTATTTCAGGCAGCGCTTCAATGACTGTCTCGACGCCCTTGCCCGGTGACAGCAGGCCGAAGGTCAGTAACACCTGTTTGCCGGCCATGTTGAACCTGTCTTTATAGTCTGCAGAGGGCAGCAGGGGAACGTCCGGAATACCGTGATGGATCAGTACAATTTTTTCTGCCGGTATATGGTAAATATTGCGCAAAAAATCGATTGAGCGTTCACTCATCACCACCAGGCGGTCGGAAAGTTCCGCCAGCTGCATGATGATGTAGCGCTCCTCGTCGCTGGGATGTTCCAGTATGGTATGCAGGGTGGTAACAACCGGTTTTTTGAGTTCACCCAGCAGCTCGAGAATAAAACTGCCGCGCTGCCCGCCGTATATGCCGTACTCGTGTTGAAGGCAGACTACTTCTACATTGCTGTGGTTGAGCCGTTCGGCGACCACACAGTACTCGTTGAGATTTTTCTGGTTGATTTCAAGCCGTACCTGCGGCGGGTAGGCATATCCCTGCTTGCGGTCATTCATTGCCACCGCCCAGCAGTCCGTGTCCGCTGCGTTCATGGCGATGGCTTCAAGCAGGTGAGTGGTAAACGTGGCAAGGCCGCACTGCCTGGGCAGGTAGTTTCCGATGAGGGCAATTGAACTGCCTTCAGCGGGTGTCTGAGATGACTTTGTAGCGCTAACAATTTCCATTTTTCGTTCCTGATAGTCTGGATAGTAGTTATGGCTGATACAAGTTGTTTCCTTTGACCTGAACCCCGGTCATTGGTTCAGGATGATATGGCTGCAGATTAAAAAAACAGGGGCTGTTCCATGCAGCACCCAGAATGCTTTAGCGGATGTTTGCTGTCCTGTCAGGAACCGGGCAGACGTTCCGGTAAATGTTGTCGAATATCGTCAGCATTGAGATGGGCAAGGTTTTTTGCCAGCTCGAAACTGACCATGTTCTGTATTTGCGGGTTGAGCTTGCTGCGCAGATTACCCAGAAATCCCGGGGCTGCGACCAGTATTAACTGTTTGAATTTGTTTGCTTTACGTGCGGCGTCCAGCTTATTGGCCAGGTCACGTGCGAAGTTGATTTCTTCCTGTTCCCTGGGGCTGGTTTCGTCCTCATAGGCATGCCGGCCAGCACCGCCTTTGCCATTGCCGCGTCCGGGCAGGTCAGTTGTCAGCTCCTGTTCGTGCAAGCGTGCTTCTGTGTGCACAATGCTTTCAATTTCGTCGATGGGTCCTTTGTGCATATTGGTAGAAAATATACGGGCTCTACTATTATCAGCAACAACTAACCAGGTTAATTTCATCATTTTTCCTTACCTCGCTTAATAATCATCATTTAAGGATACTCTGACGCAACGCAATACTCAGGGTATCACATTTATTAAACATCAGGAGCCAGGGCCGGATGTTGATTCTAATCAAGAAGTAGTACTGCTGTTTATGTGGGCTTTATCCAGTATTTCAACAGTAACATAGATCACTGCTGTCCTGTTAACTCTACATTGTCATCTTGACCGGAGCGTAGCGGAGTGGAAAGGTCTGTAACCCGTATTGCCTGGTACCTAAGTAACCTCTGAACAAGTGTCATTCAGAGCGCAGAGAAGAATCTAATACTCCGTAAGTAATTGATTGCACAGAGGCATAAGATCCTTCTCTGCGCTCAGGATGACAATTAAGTACTTGTTCAGGGAGTTCCCTAAGATCCTTCGACAATTGATCCATGCATTGCCCTGCTTACCGTACATCATGTACATATCGATTTCACTACGCTACGCTCAGGGTGACAAAATAGTTAAACAGCGTATTTCATGTCATATACAGGAATATACAGCAGGAAGTCGTACAGAGTGCAGTTTCAAGCCAAAACAATAATAGTTAACGGGACAGTACTGAACATAGATATTAAAAATATAATTCAATAAACTAGGCAATCTCTGAATAAGTCTGGGCTCAAGATGCGTATTCACGACTTATTCAGAGGTTCCCTGGCTGACATTCGCCAAACCCTGTTTGGTTACGGTTTAATGCATACATATCAATCACTTGAAAAATTTCTGGGTCTTGAGAAAGAGCTTCCCGTGGCAGAAAACTGGTCGGCGGCGGCGGACTTCCTTGAGCTGATCAGCAACTATTGCCTGCAGCACAAACCACAGACAATCGTCGAATGCAGTAGTGGCACCAGCAGCCTGGTCCTGTCACGCTGTTGCCAGTTGAACGGACAGGGCCAGGTCTACAGCCTGGAAAATGGCCATGATTTCGCCAGTCAGACCCGAAGGCAGCTGGATGATTTTGAGCTGGCCGACTACTGTCATGTATTGCATACGCCGCTGCAGGAATATTTGCTGGATGGCCGGAAGTTTCAGTGGTATGACCTGACCAACCTTTATGCTTCCGGCATTGACCTGCTGGTTATCGACGGGCCTCCCGGCTTCCTGCAGAAGTATTCACGATTCCCCGCGTTACCGCTGCTAAGCAGTTTTATGGCGGAGCAATGCATGGTTTTTCTGGATGATGCGGCGAGAGAGGATGAGCAGGAGATTGTGCGTTGCTGGTTGCAGCAGCATCCGGAGTTTGAGGCGGAATATATTGAGAATGAACGTGGCTGCAGTGTGTTAATGCGGCGTTAGGTTTTGTGGGTTATGGCGGGAAAAATTTTTCACCACAGAGACACAGAGGGCACAGAGTTTTAATTTGTTAACTGCGCCTACGGCGCAGTTAACAATAAAAAGCTTTTCTCTGTGTCTCTGTGGTGAAATCGCTTTTACTTCCTACGATGCATTGTAATTAATCTGCCATTCACTGAGCGCCTTATCAAGATCGCCCTTGGCCCCGATTTTTTGCCAGAATTCAGTAAAGTCGCTTTGCACGGTTTCGAGTGAAACCGTCATTTTCTTCGACTTGTCTTTCAGAAAAAATTCTATATTGCGGTTGACCGTTTCCAGGTAATCGGCAGCAATGTCAGCTGCCGGCAACCGGTGTGTTTCATGCATTAAAATTCCCTGTTCATAGGCCTTTAAAATACCGAAATCGATGCGCTTTGAAAAACTGACTGCGGCATCCTCCGGTCTGCGTTGTAAATGGACATAAAAGGCGTTGTCGCCATAGGCCCTGTCCAGCCGACCGAGAAACCAGGACAGCCGGTTGTCCGCTTCTATATGGTTGTCGGGATAATCAAGGCGTTTCGCCCCGGTCTCTGCCAGCAATGATTCATGGGCG
>JAJRTD010000122.1 GCA_024278435.1 Gammaproteobacteria bacterium
ATACCGGCACGATCATTTACAGCCGGGTATGGGGCTGATATAAAAACAGTTAACGGGACAGCAGTGAGAGGTCGTTGGTTTTTTTGTCAAATGGCGAATCTAACCAGCGACTAAGGATACTCTGAATAAGTGTCATTCAGAGCGCAGCGAAGAATCTTATGCTCCGTAACTATCTGACCACACGGTGGTATAAGATCCTTCGACTTCGCTCAGGATGACAATAAGGACTTATTCAGAGCATCCCTAACGGCAGGCTCGATAATTCGGTTATAATTCACTCTTTCAATAATATATAAATAACACAGGTATCCCATGTTTGATGGATTAAGTGATCGCCTTGCCAGTACCGTACAGAAGCTGCGTGGTGAAGGCCGGCTGACCGAAGATAATATTCAGGATGCGCTGCGCGATGTGCGCCGGGCTTTACTGGAGGCCGATGTTGCCCTGCCGGTGGTCCGCAGTTTTATTGATGATGTCAAGCAGCGTGCACTTGGTGAGGAGGTTCTGACTAGCCTGAAACCGGGTCATGTATTCGTCAATATTGTTCAGGATGAACTGATCAAGGTAATGGGGGAGTCCAACGAGCAACTGGACCTGAGCGTGCAACCGCCTGCCGTGGTGCTGATGGCGGGCCTGCAGGGTGCGGGTAAAACCACCACCGTAGCCAAGCTGGCAAAACTGCTCAAGGATCGGGAGAAGAAAACGTCGCTGCTGGTGAGCTGTGACATATACCGCCCGGCAGCGATTGAACAGTTAAAAACCCTGGCCGGCCAGGTTGGTGCAGAATTCTTTCCCAGCAGTACCGATCAGAAGCCCACCGATATTGCTGCGGCGGCAATCGACTATGCACGCAGAAAATTTATTGATGTAGTTGTTGTCGATACCGCCGGTCGTTTACATATCGATAGCGATATGATGGACGAGATCAAGGCCATTCATGCAACGGCGAAGCCGGTGGAAACCCTGTTTGTGGTGGACAGCATGACTGGTCAGGACGCCGCCAATACGGCGCAGGCCTTTAATGAAGCGCTGCCGCTGACCGGTATTGTTCTTACCAAGACCGATGGTGATGCCCGCGGTGGTGCGGCGTTGTCTATCCGCCAGATCACAGGTAAGCCGATCAAGTTTATGGGGTCAGGCGAGAAGATCGATGCCCTGGAACCGTTTTATCCTGACCGTGTGGCTTCCCGTATTCTGGGCATGGGTGACGTACTGTCACTGGTGGAAGAGATCCAGCAGAAAGTGGATCACAAGAAAGCCGCCAAGCTGGCGAAAAAGGTTTCCAAGGGTAAAAACTTTGATTTCAATGATCTCAAAGAGCAGTTTGAGCAAATGCAGAATATGGGTGGCATGGCCGGCCTGATGGACAAGCTGCCGGGTATGCCGGGCATGGCTGACAAGCTCAAGGACAAGGTCAATGACCGCGACATGCGCCGCATGGTGGGGATTATCAACTCCATGACGCCGAAAGAACGGGCTTTCCCGGACATCATCAAGGGTTCGCGCAAACGCCGCATTGCCGAAGGTTGTGGCCTGCAGGTGCAGGACGTTAACCGCCTGATCAAGCAGCAGATGCAGATGAAAAAGATGATGAAAAAGATGTCCAAAGGCGGCATGGCAAAAATGATGCGCGCCATGAAAGGCGGTGGCGGCGGGATGCCACCGGGCATGGGCGGCCCCGGCGGAATGGGTTTTTAAGAGCTTTTTCCGCAGATGAACGCGAATTAACGCAAATAAAAGCTGAAAACTGTCATTCTGAGCGAAGTGAAGAATCTTTTTCTCCTGCCCGCCAGATTGGCCGCATTTTTCGGTAATTGTTTCTCCATTGCTCTGATAAAATCCATGTAGTGATTGCCACCCGTTTTTGCGTTCGGGTCAGTAATAACAATCAATAATTTAGCGTCATTTACGGATACAGGCCTGCTTCCTTCGCGTTTTTTGCGTCCTTCGCGGTAATACACGCTTCTATCATGCAATTTAAAACCAAATCAGGCTTCCATCTAATTAAATAATCACGTAAAATGCGCTGTTTCCTGTGGCCGGATGGCCATTTATAGCTAATTTGAGAGTGACTAATGGTAACAATACGTTTATCAAGAGGCGGTGCCAAGAAAAAGCCTTTTTATCATATCGATGTTAAAGACTCACGTCGATCACGTGACGGTCGTTATATCGAGCGTCTGGGTTATTTCAATCCCGGTGCAACCGGTGGTGAGCAGCGTCTGGTAATTGATCTGGATCGTGTAACACACTGGAAATCAGTGGGCGCACAGACTTCTGATCGTGTATCAAGCCTGCTGAAACAAGCCAGTAAATCGGCTGAGTAAAACCGGCCATTCCTGCTGTTTGATCCATGATGATACGGGTCAGGACGATACGGATCAGTGAGTAATCACTCTCCGCATCAGCAGGATGATGAAGCACCGGAAAAAATCGTTTTAGGACGAATTACCGGTGTATACGGTGTGAAAGGCTGGGTCAAGGTTTTTTCCTATACCGAGCCAATGGAAGCCATCGTTGATTACAGCCCCTGGTTGATCCGGGCCGAAAATCGAAAAAACGCGCCATGGACCAAGGTGAAATTAAAGGCAGGTAAACGCCATGCCAAAACAGTGGTTGCCAGACTCGAGCACTGTAATGATCGTGATGAAGCAATGTCCTATATTGGGACAGAAATTGCAATCGAACTGGAACAGCTGGAAGCGTTAAAAGGCAAAGACGAGTATTACTGGCGAGACCTGCTGGGTCTGCGGGTAGTAAACCAGCAGGGAATAGAGCTGGGTGTGGTCAAAAGCCTGATGGAAACCGGTGCCAATGATGTGCTGGTAGTATTTTCCGAAGCAGAGAACAAAGAGCGCCTGATCCCGTGGGTTATGCATAACGCGATTATTGCGGTTGACCTGGAGAAAGGCACGATCGAGGTTGACTGGGATGCCGACTTTTAGCCGACAGCCAGAGCGGTTAGCCGGCAGCATTCGGGAAACGGTATTTTAGTGAATATTTATTTCATTACCCTGTTTCCCGAACTCATACAGCAGGCCACTGCGTTTGGCGTGCTGGGCCGGGCAATAAAACAGCAGCAGCTGACACTGCAGTGTTTTAATCCGCGCGATTATACAGAAGACAGGCATCGTACCGTGGATGACCGACCCTATGGTGGCGGCCCCGGCATGTTGATGAAAGTCGAGCCGCTGGCGAAAGCGATATCGGCAGCGAAGCAGGCGGCAGGAAGGACTGCCAGGGTGATTTATCTCAGTCCGCAGGGACAGACATTAAATCAGCCGCTGCTGGTAGAGACGGTAGCACAGCAGAATGATTTGATTTTGATTGCCGGTCGTTACGAAGGCATCGATGAGCGATTGATTGAGTCACTGGTGGACGAGGAATGGTCGATTGGTGATTATGTATTAAGCGGCGGTGAGTTTGCCGCACTGGTGGTGGTGGATGCCATTACCCGTTTGTTACCCGGTGTTTTAGGGGATGATGAATCAGCGATACAGGATTCATTTATGCAGGGTCTGCTGGATAACCCGCATTACACCCGCCCGGAAACCGTCAATGGTCAGCGCGTACCGGATGTACTGCTAAGCGGTGACCATAAGGCGATACAGCGCTGGCGTTTAAAGCAGGCACTGGGACGCACCTGGCTGAGAAGACCGGACCTGCTGGATGCTGCGCAGAATGATGTATCGGGCTGGAACGAGGAAAAGGCGGAATTACTTGCCGAGTTTAAAAAAAAATATCAGCAGCAGACTGATGAGGAATAATCATTTATCTGCTGGCAGAAAATATAAACAGAATTAGAGTATAAATCGCGGAAGCGGAGAAAAGATATGAGCAACATTATTCAACAGCTTGAAGCTGAGCAAATGACACGTGAAGTGCCGGAGTTTTATCCTGGTGATACGGTTGTGGTTCAGGTACGTGTAAAGGAAGGTGATCGTGAGCGTTTACAGGCTTTCGAAGGCGTGGTTATAGCCAAGCGCAACCGTGGTTTACACTCAGCGTTTACGGTTCGTAAAATGTCACATGGTGAAGGCGTTGAACGTGTTTTCCAGACATACAGTAACGCAATCGGTGATATCGTGGTTAAACGTCGCGGTAAAGTCCGTCGTGCCAAACTGTACTACCTGCGTGGCAGAACTGGTAAGTCAGCCCGTATTACCGAAAAGTTAAAAGTATCTGACAAAAAATAAACGTCAGGCAAAAGGTTTTACTGAAAGAGCGGTGCATATTGTCCACCGCTCTTTTTTTTGATTTTTTTTCACCACAGAGACACAGAGGACACAGAGAAAACCGCTTTATTGTTAACCGCGCCGCAGGCGCGGTTAACAAGGTAAAACTCTGTGCCCTCTGTGCCCTCTGTGTCTCTGTGGTGAATATAATTTTTTTGAGTGTATGGTTTTAGCCCGGACTGATACAATAAAGCTGAATATATCATTACAGGCAGCTTTTTGATGCGTATTTTATTTTCTGTTTTCCTGACC
>JAJRTD010000123.1 GCA_024278435.1 Gammaproteobacteria bacterium
AAAACTGGAAAGACCACTTCTTTTATGCCATATCAAAAAATAACAACCCAGGTGTCACGGTCGGCTCCTGCGCAATGGCGAACTGCATACGAATAGGGGTACCAAGGTATGCCGCCATCGTTTTTTTCTCCGGCTTAAAACAGGTCGGACAGCAGCGTTACTCGCCACCCCTGGATGCTGCGCTGGCGCTGGATGGTGATGACAGGGATGAGGTCATCAATTACCTGGAAAACAATAATGCCCCCAACTTCCCGGATGATTCCGGTAACAAACAGTATTTCCCGGTGGATGCAGCGACCAGTAACGATATTATGTTTTGTATTAAGCCCGATATGAGTGTTAGCGCATGCTGATTAACCATGTAAAAAAACAGGCCGGTTTTACCTTAATCGAACTGGCCGTTGTGCTGGTGATCGTCGGCTTGCTGGCCGGCAGTTTTATCGGCGCTTTTGCAGAAAGAATTGACGCTACCCGCCGTGACAATACTCAAAAAGAGCTGGAGGAGGTTAAAAATGTATTGCTAGCCTATGCCTTCTCGCAGGCCATTCCGCGACTGCCCTGTCCTGATACCGATGATCCGCCGGATGGTGAGGAAAACTGCCCGGCAGCTGCCGTAGTTGGCGTGCTGCCATGGAAAGACCTTGGTATCGGTTATGCGGATGCCTGGGATAACCGTTACCGCTACTGGGTAAACCCTGATTTCAGCAGCGCAGCGGGTTTTCAGCTAGCAACAAATAACAATAACAGCGCAACGGTAAGAACGCGTGTGGGTGATGATGGAAAAGTCCTGCTGGATAACGCGGTTGCCGTGGTTTTTTCTACAGGAAAAAACGGCCTTGGCGGAATAACGGTGAATGACCAGCTTATAGTAGCACCGGCGGCCGGTTCTGATGAGGATGATAATCTGAACGCAAACTTTATGTCACGAACGCATACCGAAGAAGGGGCTGCCGTTGCCGGCGGTGCATTTGATGATATCCTGGTGTGGATAAACATCTATGAAATAAAATCTAAAATGGTCGAGGTGGGCAAGCTGCCCTAGGTACCCTGGCTTTTTTCCAGGGTGAAGCACACCCGACCTTGAGCATTGTTTTCAATCCGCAGCTTGTAGCCGTGACTTTTTGCCAGTTCATAACACTGGTACAGGCCGATACCAAAGCCGTCATGCGATGAGACAACTTCTTTAAACAGCAATGGCGCAATATCCTGATCAATAGGGCTGCCGGTGTCCATCACCGATAACTGTACACCGTTGCCGGTATTCGACAGTTTAATAAAAATATCAAGGTCCGGTTCGCGGCTGCGTTTGCTTCTTGCATTATCCAGCAGGTTTTCAATAACTGTGGTGAACACATCAATCGGGATTTCACTGTCCTCATTTATATCGGCGGAAAAATTGATGTGGCGCCCGGAGTAGCGCTGCTGCAGCTGGTTCCACCAGTTGAGCAGGGAGTCTGTCACCGGCTGTGGTTTCAGGTCGTTGCTTTTTGGTATTCGCAGTTTTTCCAGCGTGGTATTCAGGCGCTGGGTTAATAACGGCATCTGTTTTTTCAGTACACCCAGTATTTCCTGCATCTCGGCATCATTGTCATTGATTATCTGTGTCATGGTTTGCGTTGCCTGCAAAATATTTTTCACGTCATGGGTCAACTTTGATCCGGTTTCATAAATGGCCCGCATATGCGCCTGTTTTACCAGTTGCTGCTCCTGAAGTTTTGCACGGAAGTAAAAAGCCAGAACACTCAGCAACAGCTTTGCATGCAGTAACAGCACCGGGCCAACCGGGGTGTAGGTGTATAAGGTTAATTTCAGTTTTTCATCATCGATGCTGACATGGTGGGGTGATTGCTCGCCCTCGATAACTTCATCGCTATAAGTTTTCCAGCTGACACCGCAGATCCAGTGTTGCTGTAATAGATAACGGGAGGTGGCAGACAGAAAGCGCGCAGGGGTCAGGCGGGTATTGGCTTCCAGTGATGCGACATGGGTAAGCCATTGTTCAAACGGACCACCGATATTAAGCAGGTACTTTTCCCATACTTTTGCCAGGCCCTTGAAACCGGCACGTGGCGACCAGAGAAAAGCGGTCAGTAACAGGAACAGGCTTAACAGCATGATGCTGATAGCCAGTGATTCAATATAGGATTGCCGGGTTGTCAGACTGATGAGTACGCTGCCCATGCATAAAAAGATGACCAGCAATACGATGAGAAAGCCGCGGATAAAATCGAGCTGTTTCTCTGTGGCGTCCCTTGCCGGTATAAACAATAGAACAAGGGGCATCAGCAGAATGACGGTGCTGAAGGAAGACTGCAGGGAAGACGAAAGCGCACTGAGCTGGAACAGCTGGGGCGTGGTGTTCAGTATAAATTCAAGAAACAGGGTGATTACGGCAAGGCCGTAAGCCGCGCGCGCAAGTCCACGGGCAAAAATACGGCCGGTTAACAGGGTTAGAAGCAATAATGTCCAGAACGCGTTCAGCCAGGGGTTAAACCAGTAAATAAAGGCAGATACAAGCACGATCAGAATGACAAGCTGCCCGGCAGTAAAAGTCGACTGTTTTTTAATCACCGGCTGCCAGAGCAGGAAAAACCCGAAGTGGACAATTAAAAAGCTCTGGGTAATGGTGCCGGCGTCGCCTATATGGGTGGCGGCAAGCAGGCTGAATAGCATTAAGCCGAGTAAGCGGTGCTCATTGTTGAGAAGTAACTGTTTACTGGAGGACATGGACGGGCGTTGTTTTATTTAATTTCATAAGATTGTAGAACAAGGTTGGCGCCTTTGTATGATAAGTCGTTATAATCCGTATGCCTGCAACTTATATATGGTGTTAGTGCCACTAACAATGTTTTCACCGTTTTTTACAATTGCCAGATTTACTGTCATAGAGTCCCTGAGAAACAGGTTGCTGCTGCTGTCTTTATTAATTATTGGCATAAGCTTTGGACTGGTCGAATTTGTGGGCGAACTGGCTATTGCCGAGCACCGGGTAACCCAGGTCTCCATACTTGCCGCCTTTCTGCGCATTTGTGCGGTAGTGATGACTACCCTGTTTGTGGTTTCCAGCACGCTGCGCGAGTTGCAGGATAAAACGCTCGAAATGATACTGGCAATGCCCATCCACCGGGGCAGCTATTACCTTGGCAAGTTGCTTGGGTTTTTGACGATTGCCGCTTTACTGGCGCTTGTTTTTGCCACCCTGTTGCTGTTTTATGCTGATACCGGACAGGTTCTGATATGGACGGTTTCCCTGTTTTTTGAGCTGCTGCTGGTTGTGGCATTAAGCCTGGTTATGATCTTTACCTTTAACCAGGTGCCTTCGGCACTGGCCGGTGTATTTATTATTTACGGTGCTTCACGTATAGTAACGTCAATCTTTCTAATGACGAAGTATCCGATCGTTGCGCATACATCAATGGCGCAAAAATTCATGGATGGCTTTATCGAGCTGTTGACCTGGCTGCTACCGGACCTGCATCGCTATACACAGACGGAATGGCTGGCCTATAACACGGCAGAATGGAGTATGTTGCTGCCTCTACTGGCACAAACGGTGATTTACCTTGCGCTGTTATCATTGATTGCGTTGTTCGATTTTTACCGGAAAAACTTTTAATGCATTTTTATCATATCCTGCATAAAGACCGGCCGCCTGGCGATGTCCCTGCGCCGGTAAAGATTTTTCTACTGCTGGCACTTGTCATGCAACTGGTCTGGCACAGCCTGCAGCAGCCGGTGATTGCAACAGCCGAAGACCTGCCGCCACCGTTATCGGCGAATGCCTATATAATGAGTTCACTGGGTGAGCCGGTTGCGGCCTCCAAAATCCTGAACCTGTGGTTACAGGCCTTTGACAACCAGCCGGGTAGCAGTCTTTCGTTTAATCAGCTGGATTACCACCGCCTGACCCTGTGGCTGGACACCAGCCTTGAGCTGGATCCCCGTGGGTATTATCCCATGCTGGTGGCGGCACGTGTTTATGGCAGTATAAACAATCCGCAAAAACAGCGTGTCATGCTGGATTATATCTTTAAAAAATTTAACGAAAATCCGGATAAATACTGGCGCTGGCTGGCCCATGCGGTGATTACCGCCAGACATGAACTGAAAGACAATGCGCTGGCCTTAAAATATGCGGATGCGCTGGCAGAGAAAGCCACCGGCAAAAATGTGCCGTACTGGGCAAAAGATATGAAGATCATCGTACTGGAAGATATGGGGCAGCTGGAAGCGGCGAAAATACTGGTTGGTGCGCTGATAGACAGCAAAACAATTACCGACCCCTATGAATTGAATTTTCTGATGCAGAAAATTGCTGTTTTGGAAGCTAAATTGCTAAAAAAGCAACAAAGTGTTGAAAAATAGACAAATATTTATCTAAAAAGTCTGTATATTTACTGCAAGCCCGCATTTTATGGGCTATATAATGTTGGTATGGTAATTGCTCTATTATTATAATTATAATGCAATTTAGATTGAGATTAATGTTATGACAAAATTATTGAACCAAAAAGCTTTGGCAACAACCAGTAAACCACCCGTGAAAAGACAACGCGGTTTTACCCTGATTGAAATTGCCATAGTGCTGGTCATAATCGGGCTGTTATTAGGCGGGGTATTAAAGGGGCAGGAATTAATTAATACCGCCAGAGTCCGGGCTTTGAATAATTCAGTTGATGGTATAACGGCGGCCTGGTTCAGTTTTCAGGATCGTTACCGTGCGTTTCCCGGTGACTATACCCAGGCGAGTGTAAACCTGCCGGGCGCACCGACAGACGGCGATGGTAATGGCCTGGTCGATACAGCGGGTGAACGTGGTAATGTCTGGACTCATCTGCAGGCGGCAGGTTATATCTCCGGAAATTATGATGGCGCCAATGTACCGGATGATGAATATGGCTGCCAGGTTACCACCTGCCCGGATAACGGCTTTGGTGCCGGTATGAACCTGCAGTACGGCACCCTGGTTAAAGGTAATGCCGGTGCGGATGCTCATGAGCTGATTTCCGGACGCGGTATTCCGGTTGAAGTGATTGCCGAGCTGGACAGAAAAGTGGATGATGGTTTACCCCGAACCGGTGCGATGCGTCTTGGACTGGACGGAACCGGCTGGAGTGTTTCAGCAGCCTGTGAGCGCGATGAAACGGCTACGGTTGGTTCATATGTATATGAAGTGCAGGCGCCGAGCGCAAATTGCGCGGCGGTGTTCAGGAATTTCTAGGGAAGCTCTGAACAAATGCTGAATTGTAATCCTGAGCGCAGCCGAAGGATC
Source organism: Gammaproteobacteria bacterium (assembly GCA_024278435.1). Taxonomy (GTDB): domain Bacteria; phylum Pseudomonadota; class Gammaproteobacteria; order SZUA-229; family SZUA-229. The sequence goes on from JAJRTD010000123.1 coordinate 5,273, forward strand.
TTATGCCTTGTGCAATCAATTGCTTGCGGAGTATTAGATTCATCGCTGCGCTCTGAATGACACTTGTTCAGAGATTCCCCGGCCTGAATAAATTTTATTTTTTAGGTTAATATACTAGAGTCCGTCATGGCTCTTTTTTTTGCGACAGAAATATAATGATTGATTGCCAGCAAGTTGTTAAATCGTATTCCGGAAAACGGGTACTGGACCAGATCAGCCTGGATATAAAGCCGGGTGAATTTTTTGGCCTGGTGGGGATGAATGGCAGCGGAAAATCAACATTGATCAAAGCCATTCTCGACATGGTCAGCATTGATGCCGGCGAAATATTTATCCGGCAATGCTCGCACCGCAAAGTGCAGTCACGAAAAGATATTGCCTATCTGCCCGACCGGTTTGCGCCGCCGGCATATTTAACCGCGAAGGATTTTATTCAATACATGCTGCGCCTGCATGGTACAGCATATGACCGGCAGGAAACGGCGGCCATACTCGATGGCCTTGAACTTGATCAATCGGTGATGCATGAAGCGGTAAATAAACTGTCCAAGGGAATGACCCAGAAGCTGGGCCTGGCCTCCTGCCTGCTAAGCGGAAAATCACTGTTGATCCTGGATGAACCCATGAGCGGCCTTGATCCGCGGGCACGTGTGCTGTTTAAAAAACAACTGGCAAAACTGAAGCAACAGGGCTCGACCGTGTTTTTCAGCTCACATGCGCTGGCAGATGTCGAAGAGATCGCCGATACCATGGCGGTGTTGCATCAAAGTAGTATTCGATTTACCGGCACGCCCGATGCTTTCAGGCAGCAGTACAAGGGTGAAAATGTTGAGCAGGCCTATATGAACTGTATTGAGGGAAAGGTTGGCAGTAATAAGTTTTAAGTTATAACACTGCTGTCCCGTTAACTGTTTTTATATCAGCCCCATACCCGGCTGTATATGACCGTGCCGAGTTAACGGGACAGCAGTGAAGTTATAAGTAAAAAACGGTTTTACAGACGGCCGTCATTTTTTAAAATTTCTGCCAACTGCCAACTGCCAACTGCCAACTGCCAACTGCCAACTGCCAACTGCCAACTGCCAACTGCCAACTGCCAACTGCCAACTGCCAACTGCCAACTGCCAACTGCCAA
>JAJRTD010000124.1 GCA_024278435.1 Gammaproteobacteria bacterium
CTTAAGCCGCAGACGCAATTATAGAAGCATTAAAACTTTTCACCACAGATTAGGGCAGGATGCCCGTATGCAGAACAACGCAGGAGCAGTTGTCGAGGCACAGAGGACACAGAGTTTTACTTTGTTAACGGCGCCTAAGGCGCCGTTAACAATAACAACAGACTTTCTCTGTGACCTCTGTGCCTCTGTGGTAAACCGCTTTCAAGCTTTCCTGGTCAATGCTGCATATCATGCAGTGACTGATGCAAAACCCGGATAATTTTCACACCGTCTGCACCGTGTTTAAAATAAATCACATGGGCAGCAGCCTGGCGGGAAAGCAGGCCATCGCTGACATCACCACAGTCCTGCGCAGAACCATTTGCACCGGCCAGCCGGCGAAAGGCCACGCTTAAATCCAGGATGCAATTCTCCGCCCTGGCGACACCGTGCTCCTCATAATGAAAGCGGTAGATATTTTCCATATCCTGTTCGGCTTTCACACTCAGCTGGAAATTATTCGCTGCCATGGTTTGCCTCCATGCACGCCTGTTGCATGCGTTCCAGAAAATCATACACTGCCCAGTCAGCAGCATCGCCACTGGACTCGCCCTCTGCAATCAGCTGGCGAAGTGTTTCTGTTGATGATGTGGAATGTTTTTCCTGCAGCAGGCGCAATCCTTCACAAACCAGATCACGATGATTTTTATAACGACCGGCTTCGATCTGGCCCTGTATAAAAGCCCGCAGCTCGAGGCCGGTGTCAACGGTTATTGTACGTGCCATCTATCTCACCCAAAGTTATCAGATAAAATACGGCTGCGTAATATATAAAACCTTAAATTAAATTTCAACAGGCAACGGGCAAACAGGATTTGCCCGGCCCGGGTTAAAACAGACTACTTTTTACGTGCCCTGGGCTTGATACTTAATTTACCCCTGGCAGCATCCCTGCCCCGGCCCTTGCCCTTTGCCGGCCCGCGGTTTTCATTGTGCGACCTGTCGCTCTTGCTGCCCTTGCCTTTAGCCGCGCCGCCTTTTTCCAGCGGTGCAATTTTCAGCTGCTGACCGGACACCCAGACTTTTTTCAGGGTATACAGCAGTTCCTTCGGCATGCCTTCGGGCAGGTCCACCAGGCTGTAGTCGTCAAAAATATTGATACGGCCGATGTACTTACTGTCGATATCGGCTTCATTGGCGATGGCACCGACGATATTGCCGGGTTTAACGTTGTGCTCATAACCAACCGCTATGCGAAAACGTTCCATGCCTTCTTCCGGCGGGCTGTCGTCTGACGGGCGGTCGCGGCGCGGGGCACGGCTGCGTTCACTGTCACTACGTTCCGTCCGCTTGCGGCGGGGACGTTCATCGCGGTCCCAGTCGTCACGGCTGCGACTGTCACGCGCCGGTTTCTGCGGTTTGTTTTTCAGCAATAACGGGGTATCGCCCTGCAGCAGCCTGGCCAGTGCGGCGGCAATTTCCAGTGCCGGTACATTATGTTCCTGCTGGTACTGCTCGATCAGCTGCGAGAAAAAGCCCAGGTCATCACCTGCCAGCGTATCAGTGATGCGCTGTTTAAAGCGGTCGATGCGCTTGTCGTTAATGTCTTCGGTGGAAGGCAGCTCCATCATTTCAATTTTCTTGCGCGTCGCCCTTTCGATGGCGCTTAACATGCGTTTTTCACGCGGCGCAACAAACAGAATGGCATCCCCTTCACGGCCGGCACGACCGGTACGGCCGATACGATGCACATAGGCCTCGGTATCGTAGGGAATGTCGTAGTTCACTACGTGGCTGATACGGTCCACGTCCAGACCACGGGCGGCAACATCAGTGGCAACCAGAATATCCAGCTTGCCTTTTTTCAGGTTATTGACCGTGCGTTCGCGCTGGTTCTGCGCAATATCACCGTTCAGCGGTGAGGCCGCATAACCACGGGCTGCCAGCTTGTCGGCCAGCTCCACCGTGGAGTTCTTGGTACGCACAAAGATAATCATGCCGTCAAAGGTTTCCGCTTCCAGGATGCGGGTCAGTGCATCCAGTTTGTGCAGGCCGCTGACCGGCCAGAAACGCTGGCGAATGGTGTCGGCGGTTGTAGTCTTAACCTTGATATTAATCTGCGCCGGATCGTTCAGGTACTCGGTGGCAATGCGACGGATCTGCTGCGGCATGGTGGCCGAGAACAGGGCAATCTGCCGGTCGTCCGGTGTCTGTTCCAGCACCCATTCAACATCGTCGATAAAGCCCATACGCAACATTTCATCGGCTTCATCCAGCACCAGTGCTTTCAGGTTATTCAGCTTCAGGGTGCCGCGCCGCATGTGGTCCATTACCCTGCCGGGCGTGCCGACCACCACATGCACTCCGCGTTCAAGGGCACGGATCTGGCCGCGGTAATCCTGGCCGCCGTAAACCGGCAACACGTGAAAACCTTTCAGATGATGCGCGTATTTCTGAAAGGCTTCTGCCACCTGTATGGCCAGCTCACGGGTCGGTGCCAGCACCAGTACCTGCGGGTCTTTCTGTTTTAAATCAAGATTGGACAGCAACGGCAGGGCAAAAGCAGCGGTTTTACCGGTACCGGTTTGTGCGGTACCCAGCACATCGCGGCCGTCAAGCAATAATGGAATGGTCTGCGCCTGGATCGGCGAAGGAGTTTCATAGCCCACTTCATCAAGGGCTTTTAATAAGGGTTTGCTCAGCGCGAGCTGGCTGAACACGGTAATCGTTTCGGACATGTTTGTACCTGATTGTTGTACCTGACCCTGATCAGGCAAAGGCTTGTCAGGTGGCAGATGGTGTACGGATAAGCTGATGGGCCGGTATCCATTCACCTCAGTCAGACACCCCGTCTGGCAAGTGATCGTTGAAACGTCACTATGAAATGATACAGGCAAAAAAAGCAGTAAGCGTGTATATTACCTTTTTCTGATACAGATTGATAGCCGAATCAATTGGTAAGCCCTGCAGCATGAAGTCAGCACAGCATTTTGAATGCCACATCAAGCTTGAGCAAGAGGGCCGCAACGCTCCGGATATTCTTGCCAGCCACTGCACCCTGTCACGCACACAGCTTAAACAGGCCATGCAAAACGGTGCGCTGTGGCTGGAGCGAGACAAGCACGTGCAACGCCTGCGCCGGGCAAAAAAAGAACTGCAGGACGGTGACAGCCTGCACTTCTATTACGACGAAAAAATACAGCACGAGACCGTGGCGCCCGCAAAACTGATCGACGATGAAGGCGAATACAGTATCTGGTACAAGCCCTACGGCATGTATTCACAGGGCTCAAAATGGGGCGA
>JAJRTD010000010.1 GCA_024278435.1 Gammaproteobacteria bacterium
ATCCTCAAGTCCGTTCTCGATCATTACACGGACATACTCGTTGTAATGCTCATGAATCATATCGTGTTCATTCAGGTAACCGGTCAGCCAGACGGTGGCCGCCGGGAATTTTTCGGGTGCGTAATGCACGTTATACCAGTGCACAAAGAACAGGAACAGCACCGCCAGCAAGGCCTCGTCCGTGTGCATGATATAGGCAGCATTCAGCACATAGCCGGGGATGATATGTGAAATTTCGTCACGCCACCACAGGGCAGCACCAGCCGGACCCAGGATGGGAATACCCCAGTACGGTGCAAAATAGTCAAACTTTTCACGCCATGACATGCGGTTATGCCGTGGTGGCCGGTTGGTAAAATAGAACAGGTATTTCCATAACTGGATAATGTCTTCCAGGTCCTTTTTGTTGGGAACCATCTCCAGGGAAAGCAGCTCACTGAAAAAACTGCCCACGGTTAACTCACCTTTATCTTTCAGCGGCAGCAGATGCTCCTTGTAGAAGCGGATCATCCAGTACAGGGTATGATAGACAAACAGGCCCAGCAGCACGGTTCCTGCCGCCCGGTGGATCAGCGGCGCAATCTCCGTGCCACCCATAAAATCATACAGCGGCTTGGCCCAGGCCTCCTCGGCATGGCGCAGCGGAAAACCGGTCAATGCAAGGGTAATAACCGAGGTAAACAACAGCACATGCTGCACCCGCTGGTGGGCTGAAAACCGATGGAAATAGCGAACACCGTCTTTCTCAACAATAGGGTCATATCTTTTTGTCATGATGTCATCCTCGCTTACCTTTTGACTCTGATTCAGCTTTTATTTCTGAAACAACCTCATCATAATTTTCGGCCTTCTTCTCCTTGAAGAAAGAGAATTTGGGGAACAGGCGCCGCAACAGCTCAAAGAATATAAGTGTCAGGAAGAAATACAGAACCATTGCCATCAATGCCTTGAAACCGATCAGCATATAAAACTGCATGGGGTATTTTTCGCGGTCATAGGTCACATGTGTCTGGAAACTTGCCAGCTGCGCGGCCGCCTTTTCATGACAACCGGAAGAGCGGCAGGTTGTGCTTAAGTTTTTCTTGTTGACCGCTGATGTCGGACTATCCTGGCTCTCGATTAAATGTGCATTTTCACCGGCGACTACATGGCAATCGATGCAGTCGGGTGTTCGTTCAGAACCGAGGATAACCATTTTTCCATGGAACGTTTCCTTGTAACTGGTAATCACGTCATCAAGATTATGGCGCTCCCTGAACTCCTCATTCTGGTGGCATTTGGCACAGACCTCGATGGTTTCAACCGAATAACGTGACTTGTGCAGACGGGTAGTAACATGCTCATAAAAATCTTCGGCAAAGTCGCCGTCGGTATGGCAGCTCTTGCAGCGACTGATCGAACGCTTTGAAATACCCGGTGTCTTTTTACCCTTATAGATAGAGAATGGACGATACAGTGGCTGGTCATGGCAGTTTTTGCAATCCGGGTAGTCCTCAACATATTCTTTCGGGTTTCCGTTTTCGTCCAGCTTGCCATGCGCACTTTTTGCCAGCGTCTCTGCGATATTCTTGTGGGAGAATTTTTTCTTGCCGGAAGGCTCAATGATGTGACACTGCTGGGTGCAGTCTACTTTTTTTGCAGGTTTGTGCGGAATACGGTCAATGTCGGTATGACAGTCCTTGCACTTGTTGCGCCGGTGCGGGCCGCTTTCAAACAGTTCCTGGTTGATATAAAACAGGCGGAACTCGCCATTTTCATCAATCCGGCTTAACCCACGGTGTTTGTGACAAAGAACGCAGTTAAGCTCATCCTCAGCATAGACCTCTGCTGATATCAGCATAAAAGAAATAATCGTTAAAAAGAGTTTAACGTAATGCAGTGATCGATTATTTCTCATACCATTATTCCCTGTTCTCATTTAATAGCACTTCAGTTAACGACTTCTACAGCTACTACTTTTCCGCATACAGACAAAGGTATAAAAATGGCACTCAATCAGGTCATAAATCTATTCATTGATATAACGTTTTCTGCAAATGGAAATGGCGTAGTTAATAAAGTAGTTGGTATAAATAATAGCGCCTCTACTCAGGCATGTATAGAATCCACCATCCTTTTAAATTGACACAGATCAAAACAGACATAAATTAACCTGTCCGGATAAATCTGCCGCGCTGCCAACGCTCATGTTACTGCAGCAGACATATCGCCAGTCACGCTGCGTACAATTCACGGTCAGAACACCGGCAGGCCAGAACAGCATGACAAACTGAACCGTGACACAACAAACAACGCTTTAGACAAACAAAGCCGTCTCCATAGTAGCCGTTCTATGGATGACAGCAGGTTAAATTTGAGTATATCTAATGCGTACTACTGACTTCTATCCATCAGCAAGACAACAATGATAACCAGCAAGGGTATTATTGAAACCATTGCTGCAATACACCAGATACATTTTTTCTTGAAGCCTTCGTCATTTTTTTTCATTTTAGCCGCACCTCTGTGACAAGCTACTCTTTTTCCTGACCGGCAATATTGATATACATCAATATTCTACTCACTTCTTTTAAACCGGATAAACCAGTCAA
>JAJRTD010000125.1 GCA_024278435.1 Gammaproteobacteria bacterium
CATGCGTTCCAGCGACCTGGCGATACGCACCTTTTCGTCCTTGTTCATGGACGCGCCCGGGCTCTGCTCGCCGTCGCGCAAGGTGGTGTCAAAAATGATCAAACGATCACTGCTCATTGTTCTGCTCCATGCGGCCTGCGCCGCTAATTGCGCTGGAAGCATACCAAAGGGCACGCCTAAAGCGCATCAAACTGAAGATAAATCGGGGTTTTTTATGCGTTGCGCCTCGCCAGGCAGAATATATTAGCCGCGCAGCGGCAGCAGTCGTGCAGACAGCGGCAGGCCACGGAGATGCCGGGCCGGAGAGAGGATCAGATTGTCGCTGTAATGGGTCATTAATTCGCTAACGGTAAGTTACGCTAAAACTATAGGCAAACGGGCGCTGGACTGCAAACGCTTTCTCACACTCAGGCATCGGGCAGGCTCTTCGGGTACTCGTAGCGGGCACTCCAGCCACTATCGGCGTGCACTGCCTGCCAGTCATCGACGTCAAAACGGACCACGGCCACGGCGCAGGTCGGCATATCCACCGATTCACCGGCCAGCAGCCGGTACAGCCAGCTGATACCGGGGTTGTGCGCCACCAGCGCCACGCACCGGCAGCTGGACTCGATGCGCTGCACTTCCGCCAGCAGCGTGTCGGCATCGGCATTGTAGAAGTCGTCGACTTCCCGGATATCATCCTCGGGGTAGCCGGTTTCCCGGACAATGAGCCGTGCCGTGGTGATCGCGCGCCGGGCCGGGCTGGACAGCATCAGGTCAAAGTGTATTCCCAGCTCTGCAAGCCGGCGTCCCATACGCGGCGCATCCCGCTCTCCTCGTTCGTTCAGTGGCCGCTCGAAATCCGCCAGGTCGGAATCGGACCAGCTCGATTTGGCGTGACGGATCAGGATAAGTTCAAGCATAGTGGCAAGTATAGCCTGTGAAATAAAAAACGGGGCGCGAGGCCCCGTTTTTGGACGTTTATAGCCTATGCCTTAGCTTTTGCGGCGTGCTACACCGGCAAGGCCGAGCAGGCCGGAGCCGAATAGCCAGACAGCGGCCGGGACGGGGACGGCAGAGACTGAATAGTCAGTCCAGGTGCCAGTCACGAAGTTGGTGCTTGGAAACGGGTTGTTATCCCCTGAATCGATGGATAAACCTGTAGAGTTGAAAAAACCATATGTGCCAAAGTTGGCTGCATAATCAAACCCTGCGAAAGAACCATCGACAAAATTCAGTGTGGGCGAAGAACCAAGGCTATAGTCAACATCATCAGCTTCAGTAAAACTTGCCAAACCCGCTGAAATATTCAGACTGTTACCACTAACTGCCGAAAACACAACTCCTTCAGCACCAGCTCCCGCCAATACACTATCATCAAACACACCGGTTACGGTTATTGAGTCATTGATGTTCAGCCCGAAACCGTTACCTGCATCAGCGGTTCCAACTGTTCCGGTCAAAGTAAAATTCACCAGTGCAGCCTGCACCGCACCTGCACTTGCTGTCAGTGCGAAAATCGAGACCAGTAATATTGTTTTTAACTTATTCACAGTATCCTCCAAATACATCATTTTTCTCAGTGTACTTCACGGATGTACGTGATCAGCAGAAAACACGCCAAGCTGAGAACCATTATTCACCGCACCTGAGACATTCTCCGCCGCATTAAAGAAACTCCCGGTAAACTTTTTGTCACCATCACTTCCGGCAAAGTTTATACCATCAACATTGCCGTCGGCCTGAAACCCGTTAAAGCCGTTTTCAGAAGCAAATACACCATGCACCGTTTTCTCGCCAAGATTGAACTCCATGGTAACAGCAGATCCATAGTCAATAACGGCACCCTGGTAGACCGCGATTACATTACCCGCAGCAAAGGCTTCCATCTGCTCAATGGTCGCCGTCTTGCCGAATACAAAGGAGCCGCCTGGAGAAGAAAAATCAAACTGCATAGTTGGTGTTCCACCACTATTGACCCTCGTTACTTTTTGAGTTTCATCCCTCCATGAACCGGTATCCACTCCATCAAAGTCATACGCTTCTTCAAGTGTCGAAACCTGCGTTCTAAAAGTAACAGCCTTACTACCGTCCTCTTGTCTAATAACGGTTGTAGTAGAGCTTTCCTCTCCCGAGAAATAGCCACTACCTTCCATATCTACCGAGTCAATATCCGGGAAATTATCATTCCCCGTGTCATACACCTGGAAGCGCGCACCACTGGTACCACCCTCTCCCCCACCAGTAACCACTGCCGCAGTTAACTGGACATCTCCGTCGTTAAGGGGAACTTCAGCCGGACCATCAACAGGGAAAGTTTCAAGGTTAAAGCGTGCCAGCACCGGGCCGTCCGGGTTCTCGTCAGACAGGTCAAAACCCTCGGGCACAGCAGCGGCCTGGGGGCCTTCATCACCGCCGGTATTGTGCGAATAGGTCGCATAACCACAGGCCGCACCCGCATCACAGAAACCGGCTATTTCTATGGGTGGCTCTATGTTCTTCACCTCTGCCTTGGGCTGGAACTCGTCGGCTTCGCCCGGGCGGGCATTTTTGGCGGCATCAGGTTCCTGCGGTGCCACATAGGGCTCACCACCGGCCGATGGGCTCAGGACTGCCCAGCGCCCCCACTGGTAGGCGGAATCTTCTTCTTTTTGTTGTGCTGCCCAGACTGCCTGGCTGCTTCCCAATGCCAGTACTACACCCAGTGCGACAAGACTTCGTGCCGTGTTCATGAGAGGTATCCCCCGTCTATATATTCCGACCTTCCGAAAAAGGTTTGTGAGTATACCCGTAAGCAACGATTATGCCGAATAGATATTTTCTTTAGTTTATAAGCAATTACAGCACATATCCGGCTTTTTCACACTTCCCGCGACGCAATTATGTAAAAATACCCGACACACCCGCCGACTTACACCCCCCTTACAGCTCACGATTAATCGTTATAATTCATTCTGTTATAAACAATTTACAAAATGCGAACCCCGTCACAAAATGATGTAAACTTTACCGACATATCCGTAAAAAAAGTAAAAAAGGGGACAGAATTAAAATCTGTCCCCTCCTTGTGCAGCCCGGAGTCGGTGAAAGCATAGAGACCCTCGTCGAAGGGGTTGTGGCCCAGTTCCTGTTCGACAATAGCGGCAAGGCCGCGGAAGCTTTTTCGGAAATCGACGGGGTTACGGTACAGGTAGATCTTCGGCGTGTCATAGGCC